>CAZJOB010000193.1:0-6638 GCA_964547435.1 uncultured Desulfatiglans sp.
ATTCAGGAAGAGAACACGCGTTTAAAGTCGCTGCTTCCTTTGTACGAACTGGGTGAGAAGTTTATCCTGTCCGGTTCAAGAGAAGAGGTCCTTGACGGATTATTAGCGACCCTTTCCCTGCAGACCGGCGCACAGCGGCTCTCGGTCATGATGTATGATGAGAAAGAAGATATTCTTCGAATGATCTCAGCCATAGGGATTGAAAAAGACGTTATTCGAAAAGTTCGGATAAAACCGGGTGAAAAGATCTCAGGCCAGGTCTTCCAGGAAAGCAAACCTTTGATTATAAACGGCGGCCCTTGTGATAACCCCAAGCTAAGTTCTTTACTCGCGTCCAAAGATATTACAGCCGCCATAGTGTTTCCGTTGAAGGCAAGAGACAAAACGATTGGCGTACTGAACATCAGCAAGATCGGAAAGGGAGCGCCCTTCAGCGAGTCGGACATAGAAATGGTCTCGATCCTTTGTCGACAGGCCGTCATGGCGCTTGGGAATCTCAAGACCATGGATGAAAGGCTGGATAAGATACGTGTGCGGACTTTGCTGGAACAATACCTGGCCCCTGAAGTGACCGAAATACTGCTCTCGCGGGGACAGGATCTTCTGGATGTTGGCGAAATCAAAAAGGTTGCGATCCTCTTCGCGGATATAAGAAACTTCACCCCCCTTGTGCGGCAGCTCCCCTTAAAGACGATTCGATTGTTTCTAAATGAATTCTTTGGCCAATTTTCTGAGATCATCTTCAGTTCAAAAGGCACTATGAACAAATTTCTGGGGGATGCGGTCCTTGCGTTTTTTGGCGCGCCTGTTCCTGTTGCCGAACTGGAGCAAACATCTGTAGATGCAGCCATTATGATGCATAAGGTGTTCGATGAACTAAAGGAAGCATGGGTGCAGAAAAACGAGGCATTACGTCAGATCGGCCTTGGGATAGGCATCAGCTCCGGTGAAGTATTCCTGGGAAATGTCGGCTCAAAACGAAGGCTCGATTACACGGTCATAGGCATTGAAGTAAACATCGCCGAACGCCTGTCTTCAAAAGCAACATCAGGGGAGATCCTTGTCACTGAATCTATAAGGGAAAAATTAGGTTCACGATTTCACGTTATTAAAGAATCCTCGGATCTTTTGAAAGGCATGGAAGATTCCATCCCTGTTTTTTCAATAAGGAATTTTTTAATGATGGAAAAGCCCGGGGATACGAATAATTTTTAACCAGGGAATTACCCCCAATATTTTATCTGGTTATCGTGACCTTTCCTCAAGTAGACGTTTAAGAACCGCTGCCACTTGTTTTTTTCTCCAGATCGCCGGTCCTGCCGTCATCACAGGGTTCATCATTGTCATGTCCCCTGGCATGCTCTGCACTTGGCGCCTTTCTGCAGAAGGGAAGATCCTCTTTGATTTTCTTTTTTATTTTCTTTTTTTCGGATTTTTTTTGTTTTTTTTCCATTTATTAAACCTCAGGATGTAACCATTTTTTCATTTAAGAGAAACATATCCCCACATGCCGCTGCTTCGGTATCCCTGCTGTTTTTTATATTGCAGAATGACTGCTTCCTGAAATGCCAGTTTTCGACCCGTAGGGGCAATGCCATTCAGCTCACCTTTAAGTGTTCCGCGTATTATAGAGCGGCTATTTTGTCGTCGTCTGCAATAAGGTCAATGATTTTATTTATCAACCGCATCTTCCAGTTTATCCCCTGCATCCTCAATCATGTCACCAGCTTCTTCAGCCGCTTCATCTATTTTTTCTCCTGCCTTTTCCAGGGGGCCTTTCTCGGAGCATGATGTCAGGGCAATTGAAATGGAAAACAGAACAAGGGCAACCAGCAATCTCAACGCCTTCTTAAAATTTCCGAACTGCAAATTTTTCGTCATAATTTATCTCCTTTGTGTTGTTATTTAGTGAACTTCCCCGCTATACAGCAACGGGTGATTTTCAAGACAATAAATTCCCGCTTGCGGCGGGATATAAAACGATCATCCGCCTTTGGCGGATTAAAAAAGATATGAAATACTTATTGACCCGAATATCTGGGCGTCTCTTTGGCTTTCAAATTCTTTGGTCCTGTAAACATGAGAGTAGGTAATCTTTAAAGACCTGAATTGCATACACGCACCTACCGTAATATCTGAAACCAGGGTTTTTTTGTCCACCTCGTGGCTGTCGGTAAAGGTGTTCCCATCCAGAAATATGTTGCGGAACATTGTCCGGCTGTCTACTGCGCCAAAAATGTGGAAACCAAAAGGTGACTTCCCTTTATGAACAGAAGGGATACTTGAATCTCCTGCCGGACGGATTAAACCTGTACCAAAGTCAAAGGGCAGGTTGATCCCAAGCCGGGTTTCAAAGCCGAAATTGAGGTAGGTGTATGCGTTGCCTGCGGCGCCTCCTATGTGGGATATAAAGTCAAATTCGGGTGACTCACCAAATCCCAGGTGAAAGAGACGATACTTCTTCTCATATATTATGTTTAAAACAGGCTCATTTTTGAGCTGGTGATTCCAGCCTTTGGGGTCCTCGGATTCAATAATGTTATGCACTTTTACCTGGACATCCTTGGCATATGAATCAGGCCCGACTATTCCGATATCAAATTCAAGGGTATCAAGGCTGTCGGATGATCTGCTGTGCAGGGCAATACCAAGATATGTGTAGCCTGCATAAGGCCGGTCATCCTCAATCAGATCGGACCGGCTGATGTCCCTTGGCGTGTAGATGTTCTGCCCGAAAGAAAGCGCAATATTTTTTATCGTTTTTTCCTTATTTACAACAGGTAAGGCCTCAATTTTGTCACGGCTCCAGACCGGCAGTCTTTTATCCTCACTGTAGTTATTTAAATCACCGGATATCCACAGCAGTTTTACTCCATTGGTATAGTAGCGGTCAGTATTGTTAAACACATCGTTTTCCAGGTAAAATACAAATGCCCCATTGTATTCAGCATATGCAGAAGTAACATTTTCCTGAGCAAATGCACCGGAACATAAGATTGTGTATGTAATGACAGCCAATAATGACTGACAAAAGGGCCTGCAAAAATTTTTTTGAAATAGTTTTACGCGAGGTTTCATGCTGTTTTCTCCATTAAAGTGATAGGTTCTGTTTCTTATTTAAATAGTTCTTCTGCGTGTTCATGCTACGGCAATTGTGTGGCTTTTACACTCAAAATTTGCAGGGTGCTATTTTGAGGTGAAACAATATATTTACCACCAAAGGCGGTAGATTGTTATGTTTGAAATGAAAAAGTGGATTAATTTTAAGACTAATATGCTGAAAAAGCAAGGAAATTATCAATGCTCAATGAGCAGTAAACAATGAATAGTGAAAAATGAATCGTTACATATAATCTAACGAAAAAAATAGATCACCCCGCTTAACAGAATAACCCATGAAACTGTCTTTTTGAATTTTTGATCACTTATTTTAAAGTGCAGTCTGTCCGCGAAGAAGAGAACCACGAAAAGAAACGGGGCCGAGACGGCAAACATTTCAAGAATATCCGGCGTGATAAAATCATTGATAAGGTAATTGATCGCCCGCACAATATTAAGGCTGAAATAAAACAGCAGTGCGCCGTTCCTTATTACCGTCTTGTCCTCAAATGTCCCCAGCAGCCTGGTCATGACAATCGGTCCGCTGATGCCGAAAAGCGAATGAGAAAGGCCGGCAAACAGATCCATTATTCCCCGCCCCTTTTTGTTAACCTTGAAATCAGGAGATGCCACCAGATAAATGCCGCTCAGAATTATAATTACAGACAAAATCATTTTAAAGATCTTATTAGGAATATAGCCGAATAAAAGGCTTCCTGCTATGGCGCCGATTGTTGCAGATGCCAGCATGATCAGCCATTCTTTTACAGCAATCTTTCGGTAGGATTTTGACATGGCGATCACTGTCACCATCATCTGCGGCAGTAGGGAATAGATAACAAGCGTCTTGCCCTCAAAGACAAGGCCCAGGATGGGCAGCATAATGATTGTCCCGGCCAGTCCGAAAATAATCTCAAATGAATAGGTTATTGAACATGTAATAATCAGAAAAATCAACGATTCCATGACGATTGCCTGACTGTTTTAAGTAACATGAAATGATTTCTGCCCTGATTGAACAAAGCGTATAAAACCCCTCAAAAAATGTGTTATTTAAAAAAACAGTTGCAAAATTGCCCCTAAAGGTTAAAATTGAGTCGCAATTTTAACCTGAGCGGTAAATATTGCGACATATAAAGAGTAAATACAATGAAAGAATACACTAAAAGAATTTTTAAGTCACCTGGCGGCAGCTTTTTTATCTTTGGGCCAAGAGGTACAGGAAAATCAACATGGCTTAAGAAGACCTTTCCGGATGCCTATCTTATTGATCTTTTGGATGAGAAAACCTTTAGAGAGAATAATGCACATCCGGAGAGAATAAAGCAGGTTGTGGAAGCAAATCCGGGTATAAAGCGCTATATTATAGATGAAATACAAAAAGCTCCGGCGTTGCTTGACAGTATCCACAGCCTGATTGAGGAATATAAAACGCATCAGTTTATTCTAACCGGTTCAAGTGCCCGAAAACTTCGTCGCGGGGGCGTAAACCTGCTTGCAGGCCGGGCGTTGTTGACAAACTTCCATCCATTTATTGCATCCGAACTGAAAGAGAATTTTTCACTCGATACAGCACTTAAATTCGGATTGATTCCATTGGTAGTTTCTTCGAATACACCAGACAAGACATTGGATGCCTATATTGCCCTTTACCTGAAAGAAGAGGTGAAAGAAGAGGGTCTGGTAAGAGACATTGGCGCATTTGCCCGTTTCATGGAAATTATCAGTTTTTCTCATGGGAGTGTCTTGAACCTTAGCAACCTTGCCAGAGAATGCCAGGTATCGCGAAAAGTAGTTGAAAATTATATTTTCATTGTTGAGGACCTTCTGGTTGGATATAAAATTCCTGTTTTTGCCAAACGCGCTAAACGGGCAATGACCGCGCAGTCAAAATTTTATCTGTTTGACGCGGGGGTCTACTATCATTTACGTCCCAGGGGCCCTCTCGACAGCCCGGATGAAGTTGGAGGTGCGGCCCTTGAAGGATTAGTGCTGCAGCATCTGAAGGCATGGTGTGACTACACTGATGACCGGGTGGATTGTTATTTCTGGCGGACCAGAGGCGGCTCAGAGGTTGACTTTATTCTGTATGGTGAAAACAATTTCCATGCAGTTGAAGTAAAAAATGCAGGACAGATTCATTCACAAAGCCTGAGGTCATTAAAAACATTCTTAAACGATTATCCGGAATCCAGTGCAACACTTCTTTATCGTGGAACAGAAAAACTGGTTATAGATGGGATAACATGCTGGCCGGTTGAGGACTTTCTGTTACAGCTCGCGCCAAACAAATGGCCTCAATTACGTTGAACGTTTAAGGTGTCCATCCCAAAAACTATCGTTTTTTGAATGGACACTTTCTAAAGAGCATTACTCTGCTTCTTCCCCGCTCTGAATCCCTTCTTCCGAAGGCTGGTCATAGATCACTTCCAGAAGCTCTATATCAAAGATCAGAACCTCATTCGGACCGATATGCTGACCTGCACCGCGCTCGCCATAGGCAAGGTCAGAGGGAATAAACAGTTTGTAGCTGCCTCCCTCTTTCATCAGGGTTATCGCCTCGATCCACCCTCTTATAACCTGATTCGCCTGAAAGGTGACAGGCTCTCCACGTCCATAGGAGCTGTCAAACTCAGTACCATCGAGCCTTGTGCCCCGGTAATGCACCTTGATCCTGTCGGTTGTTTTAGGGGATTTGCCAGTGCCCTCTTTAATTACCTTGTACTGAAGGCCGCTTTCAGTTGTGATAACCCCTTCCGCTGTGCTGTTTTCATTTAGAAAAGCGAGGCCCTGTTCCAGATTTTTCTGTCCGGTCATGGCAATCTCTTCCTGCTGTTTTATCATTAATCTTTCTGACATGGCCTGAAGCAGGGGCATGATTTCTTCTTCCGATACCAGCACTTCCTTGCCCTGAAGCTGGTCTGACATGCCTTTTTGCAGCATGGGCAGGTCGATTTCATCACGAATATTTTCTATAGACTTTGACATGTCCACGCCTATTGCGTAACTGATTTTTTCCTTGTCTGTTTTTGGTTCGGCTGTGGTTGACTGTTTATTCGAATCCGGACAGCCATATAAAAAGGCTGCCAGTGCTATACACAGAATTGCTCTCATAAGATGTTTCACAGTAACTCCTTTCATGTTTACCCGATAAACCGGGCATTTGTTATTTTGATAGACTCGTAAAAAGTCCCAAAACCGTCATTCCCGCGCAGGCGGGAATCCATAACTACCTGAGAAAACTGGATTTCCTCGGGAGTTTATCCCGGACTTGATTCGGGGCGGGAATGACGAAAAAAACAAAAATCTGACTTTTTACGAGTTCAACTATTTTGCTCCTTAATAAATTTTTCAGGCGACCTGTTTTCCTGATCTATGGTGACAGTAACCGATAGGTGAAAAAAATACAATAGAAACAAATGGTCCAATCCTAATTTCTCAAAGGATTAATGCCCTGTTTTATTGAGAAAATTGCCAAGCAGGTTATCTACAGCCATGCCCGATGCCTGTCACCCTGAGCGAAGCGAAGGGTCTCTATT
>CAZJOB010000194.1:0-2488 GCA_964547435.1 uncultured Desulfatiglans sp.
CTCCGCGCCCAGGTACTCGATATTATCAGGATCGAGACCGACAAAGACCAGGGCTTCAGGATAAGGGTGCACATGAGGGTCCATTCCCGGATGCCAGTCGCCCAGACCTGTATAGAATCCCCATGAAAAATTAAGCTCCATGCCTTCAAGGTGGTCCCTGCCGTTCAGCCAGAGATTGATATCGGCATTGCCGGTATTCCTGAATGCCTTTTCCGCCCCCGGCATTGCCGCTATACTCAGAGGTTTTATCAGATGTTCATATTTTTTTGTTTTCATAGTTTATCCTCCCCGATTAATCCGAAGACGCGGTTTCATGGGCGCCGCTGAGAGTGAGGGTATAAAAGGCAAAGGGCCTGTCGGCCCACCTGGTCACAATGGGCGTGTGGGCCACTCCTGCCGGACAGACTGCTACAGAAGGTTTTTCGATAATATACCTTTCGTGCTCTTCTCCCATTTCTATCTCGATCTGGGCCCCCAGATAATCAATGTCACCGGGGTTAAGCCCAGTGAATACCAGCACCTCGTCTGCCGTATGTACATGCGATCCGCTTCCGCGGCCCCATATTCCCGGGCTGCTGTGAAATCCCCATGTTAATGTCAGGTCCTGGCCCTCAAGGTCTTTGCCATACATCCATGTCATATGATCGGCGCTTCCTGGCCCTGGCATTATTCCTTTCTTTTTATTCTCATCAAAGCGGGCCAGTTCTTCTGCCGTGAATTTGGATCTGATCAACTCCCCTCTTATGGTGGTAACGCCTTCCTTGAGGGGTTTTATCAGATGGCCGTATTTACCTGTCGCCTTTACCGGATTCTTTTTTATCCTTTTTTTGGATACGCGGGATTTCATGGGCAGCCGAATATTGTTTTTTGCGGCCTCTTCCTCCATTATCCTGAATGTGTCTTCCGATAATCCGTCACCCATCCAGGTGGTCTCCGGTTCAGCGCCCAGGGAGGCGAGGAAAAATCCGAAACCCTTGGGACTGAACACCCTTTTTGTTATAAGCGGGCAATGTATGAAACCGGCAGGGACAATGACAACAGTGGGTTCATCAAACGTATAGGTCTCCTGTTCCTCTCCCAGGCAGACCTCTATTTCCGCTCCCAGGTAATTGATATTTGCCGAATCAAGCCCCACGAAAACCAGGCATTCGGCATAGGGATGCACATGGGGGTCCTGTCCCGTATGCCAGTCCCCGGTGCCGCTGTAGAATCCCCATGTAAAATTGAGATCCATCCCCTCCAGATGGTCTCTTCCGTTCAGCCAGACAATCCTGTCGGCATTCCCCGGCCCCAGTGAAAAAGAGCCCTCAGAGATGTCTGCATCTTTCATATCCTCCCTGTCCAGCCCCATTCGGCCGACACTCAATGGTTTAATAAGGTGTTCATATTTTCTTTCAGGCATATTAAAGGACCTCCATGGTTAGTTATTCATGCAAGTTGACATGGTAAATCGGTATTGAACCGAAAGAATCATTACCGCCATAATTCTGATTTAATGATAAGAGCAGTAGCATACTATTCCTTTCGAATCAATAAACATTGATGAACTCGTAAATAGGCAAAATATACTGTTTGTCATTCCGCGACTTGATCGCGGAATCCGGTATTTTCAGGGACTTATAAATTCCCCCGGCTTCAGTCATGCCGGGGCAGGCTCTTTTCGCCGGAATGACGTTCTTGGGACTTTTACGAGTTCATCATGTTTACAAGATCAACATAAAAAAACATCCGAGAGTTATTATTTCCACAAGATGTTTGCATGTTTGACATTTTAAAAAATAAAGGCGATAAGTATGGCATAATATATAGGAGAAGATTGTGAAGGATTTTAAGAATAAGGTCGGTTTTATCACAGGCGGCGCGTCCGGTCTTGGTCTGGGTCTGGCAAAGGTATTCACTGAAGCGGGAAGCAGGATCGTTATAGCCGATATCCGGCAGGATCACCTGGATGAGGCCATGGAATATTTTAAAGGCACGAATGCGAAAGTGCATACCATCAGTCTCGACATCACCGACCGTGATGCATACGCAAAGGCGGCAGATGAAGTGGAGAAGGTGTTCGGAGGCCCGCCTGAACTTCTGTTCAATAACGCGGGTGTAAATTCATTCGGACCGGCTGAGGCCACCACCTATGATGACTGGGACTGGATACTGGGCGTTAACCTGTTCGGCGTAATCAACGGCATAACGACCTTTCTGCCGCGAATGATAAAGGCGGGCAAGGGGGGTCTCATATACATAACCGCATCCGAAGGGGGATTTATCGGCGGTCCTATTACCATGCCATACAGCACGGCCAAGGCCGCTGTAATCAACATGGCGGAAGGATACAGAGAGGCGCTCAGACATTATGGAATACAGGTGGCGGTGTGCTGCCCCGGAGGAATAAGATCAAACATCAGCGAATCGGTTCATATGAGACCCGATCAGTTCAAAAATACAGGGTATGATGAGGATGAAAAGGTAGTCGACGCGTTGAAAAAGGTCT
>CAZJOB010000194.1:2498-6638 GCA_964547435.1 uncultured Desulfatiglans sp.
GTCGGACAGGACCCGCTTGATCTTGCCGAATACATCAAACAGAAGATAGAAGAGGAAAAATTCTATATCATACCTCCGGGCATGGGAAAGATGGTCGAAGGGCGTCACCGGGAGATAATGGACTCCATTCCCGAAGAACCGGAGTTTACTCCCGAAGAATTGAAAAGGATTGAGCAGGGCTGGACCCATTTTGGAGATGTGGGAAAGGTCAGGAAAGACCTGGACTGGATTAAACCGGCGCCGCCGAGGTCAAAAGAGGTACATGACAACCCTTCAGGTAAATAAAACATAACCTTTAATTGACAATGACCGGTAAATCCATTAAGATTTTTCAATAAATTTTGTCGGACTCGCAAAAAGTCCAACAACCGTCATTCCCGCGATTGGAGCCTGCCCCGCACTTGATACGGGGGCGGAAATCTATAAGTACCTGAAATCACTGGATTCCCGCCTTTGCTGGAATGACAGAAAAAGATAAAATCTGACTTTTTACGAGTTCATCAATTTTAACATGTCTTATTTTATGGATATCAGGCTACTTTTTTTAATCAAGTTTTCCACTATTTTTCTTACATATAGATATTTATAGGAGGTTACAGATGGCAGGCGAGTACAAGGGTAAATTGTTGTTAGTAGATTTAACAAAAGGCACGCTGGAAGAGAAAGAGCTATCCGAAGATTTTATGAAAAAATTTATCGGCGGGTATGGAATCGCCGCCAGGGTTCTATATAACATGATAAAGCCCGATACCGACCCTCTGGGCCCTGACAATATAATATGCTTTATGGCAGGCCTGTTGAGCGGCACGGGGGCTATGTTCAGCGGACGCTACACGGTGGCGTGCAAATCGCCTGTGTATAACGGCTGGAATGACGCCAATTCAGGAGGTTTTTTCGGCCCGGAACTGAAAAGAGCGGGCTTCGACGGCGTGATCGTATCAGGCGCTTCGAATAAACCTGTTTATATCTACATCAATGATGGAAAAGCTGAAATAAGGGACGCGGCCGGGATCTGGGGAAAAGATTGCGTTGAAGGTCTCAAGGCCCTTGTCGAGGAGACAGGCGACAGCAAGATAAGGGCCGCCATGATAGGCCCTGCCGGTGAGACGCTCTCTTCGCTGGCATGTGTTATAAATGACACTCACCGTGCAGCAGGAAGGGGCGGATCAGGCGCTGTCATGGGATCAAAAAAACTCAAGGCGGTTGTCGTAAGAGGAACGGCAAAGGTGGTTCCGGCCGACCCTGAAACATTCAAGACCATCGCAAAAGAGGTGACCGGGGGCATGAAGAACGGCCCGATGGCAGAAGTTGTCAAGGGATTCGGCATGTTTGGGACCAGCGGAAATACTAACATGATGGTCATGAGCGGAGACTGCCCTGTAAAAAACTGGAGCGGCGCAGGCGCAGTCGATATGGGAGAGGAGGAGGCCAAAAAGTTTTCATCGGCTATTTCCTATGACGCTAAATACAACAGCGGGAAATATGCCTGCGCGAACTGCCCCCTGGGCTGCGGCGCTCATTACCAGGTGGATGAAGGCAAATGGCCGGTTGGAGCCACTGACCGGCCTGAATATGAGACACTGGGCGCCTTTGGCGCCATGATGCTCAACAGTGACGCGGAATCCATAATAAAATGCAATGACATCTGCAATAAATATGGTCTGGACACAATATCCACAGGGGCGACTGTCGCCTGGGCCATGGAATGCTATGAAAACGGCCTGATTGCAAAGGAGGACACCGGAGGCATTGAGCTTACATGGGGAAACGCCGACGCCATTGTTAAGATGACTCAGGCCATTGCAGATCAAAAGGGTTTTGGAAAGATCCTTGCCCAGGGGTCGGAAAAGGCATCTCAAAGACTCGGAAAAGGGTCTGAATATCTTCAGACAGTGAGGGGGATTGAACTTCCCATGCACGATCCCCGTTTAACGCCTGCCTTTGCAAGGACATACCAGTATGACCCGACACCCGGAAGGCACACAAAGGGGGGGCTGGGAGTGGTCGAGATGATGGCCCCGCCTGAAATCAGGTATAACTATCAGGGAAAGGGCCCCAGGGACGCCCGGGCTACCTTTGAAACAGAGATAACAAACTGTGCCGGTTTCTGCGCCTTCAGTAATTTTGGAATGCCAATGGATGCCATAACAAGATATATCGCTGCAGCCACAGGCTGGGACTTTACAGATGAGGATATGATTGAAGCGGGAAAACGCATCTTTAATATGCGTCATGCCTTTAACCTCAAGTCGGGACTTGATCCCCGGGAAAACATAATGCCCAAAAGGGCCCTGGGCCAACCGCCCCTTGAGCAGGGGCCCCTCAAGGGCGTTACCGTGGACGCTAAGAGCCTGATGGATCAATTCTGCGAGGCGATCGAATGGGATAAGGAGACCTTCCGGCCCACAAAGGAATCCCTGGAAAAGCTGGGAGGGCTGGATGACGTGATAGAGGATCTGTATTGATTTAAACTATCTCGAGTACCTGTATTGCTTGAATAATACATAACCGCACCAGGCAAAGGAGAGGAACATGAGGGATGCCCCCAGAATCCGGGAAGTCCCTGCCAGAAGATGGTCATAGCGTGCAAGCCCCAGCTCGGTAAGGATGAATTCCCAGTCATGAAACCCGTAAGGGGATGAGTATCCCGTGTTTCCGCCCAGCAGCGGCAAGGAAAGGGATCGCGCGTCGTTTATATATGGCGCCATATCTATAAAATTTTCACCAAGCCACCATATACAGAATGACGCGGCAAACAGGTCCCTTGTCTTGAGAAGAAACACGGTAAAGCATACCATGGGCATAAGCAGTTGGCCGAGGCTTCCGCCGAGTGAGTGTATTATTCGTCCGAAGGGTCTGAAGACAATGTGCCCGGCTTCATGAAACGGCAGATTGACAAGGTGCCAGAAGGAACCGCCAGCATAGTTGCTCTCTATGGAGGCGCTCATAAGGATTATACCCCATACAATCAGGATAACAAAGAAAAGCGTCCTTCCGCCGAATACAAAGGGATTAGTCTCCCAGTTGACATCAAAGAACAGGCTTTTCATTATCTCCCCGATGCTCCGGGGTTCAGGTTTATCCTGCAATTCATTGGATGCATTGCCGGTTGAAACATCATCTGCAAGGCGGTCAGGTTCATAATCCGGTTCCTGAACCTTCCGGATTCTTGAGAAAATCACTCCGCATCTCATGCATTCAACTGCCTGGTCATTCTGTTCAAAACCGCATTTAGGACACTTCATCAGTTTCACCCATTAATGTTCGAAAAATACAGCCCTGATTTTTTTCGATACTACAATTTGGCCATTTTAGCAACATTGCCGGATCGGCCAAACGGTAATTACGCCCTCTTTATTATTTCATTTCAGCTTTTAACACCGAACTCGGCCGACGCGGCTGTATGCAGTCGTCTGACGTGAAATGTTGGGCCTTTTCATAGTACCGCTTGGCCCTTTCTGTAACTCGCCTGACGAAGTCACTCTTGTTCAAACATCTCCGGCCAACGAGGATCGTATGGCACAACGGCCACGTCCTCTTTGACTACACGGGCAATCTTCTCTTCGAGTGTTTCCATTCGTTCTTTCATGCGGCCCAACACATTTCTCAGCGGCGAGGAAACCGAGACCGCTGAAGAAAAATGTTCGGCGGTCAGTTTTAAAATACTAAATCGGGGTCAACTCAATCATTAAATGCTTTCAAGAAATCATCTCTTGAGATTCCAGCTTGTGTTAAAATTGCGCGAAGTGTTGAACTTTTAATATTAGGGTGGTTTGGCATCGTCAGAGGTGTCTTGCTCCCATTAGGGTTTTGACGCAGCAGGGCAATATGATTTCCTTCACGTATTTTCTCGAAACCACGCTGCTCTAATGCCTTGATCACCTTTTAAATAGGGGCATCCACTGGAAACTCAGTTAAATTTAAGCTATAATAGCATGAATTTATTTTAAATATCAATTATTATTAACATGGTTTCTTTGAACACCGAAACATCTGATAACCTGTTTGGCAGAAGTTTCGGCCAAGTCCGGTTTATTAAATTGATACTAGGAGGCTGTCCGAGAATAGCCGAAGGCGTCATTCCCGCGAAGGCGGGAATCTATAAGTGCCTGAAATGACTGGATTCACTCCTGCGCGGGA
>CAZJOB010000195.1:0-6616 GCA_964547435.1 uncultured Desulfatiglans sp.
CCTGGCTGAACCTTCTTTACCAGTGAACCGACTTTTTCAACAACGCCGGAGCCTTCATGTCCGAATACTCCTGGAAATTTTACTGGCAGATACCCATGCTGTGCACTAAGATCCGTATGGCAGAGTCCGCATCCGACCATGCGCACTATCACCTCATTATCTCTGGGTTCGTCGAGTTCTACTTCTTCAATGGTAAATGGACCTGATTTTTCTTTTACAATAGCTGCCTTGATTTTCATACCTTACCTCCTTTTTTAATTTGATTTTCGCAAAGCCTTTTAAAGCGGGAAAATTCATTAAGTTATTGATAAGAAATCCCTTTTTGGGGCTGATTATATGGAGTCAGGCATTGGGTGTCAATAGAAAATTGCCCTGTATCAATGGGTGGCATTTGCGGGAGTTTATTTAATTTGACTCATTTGGTACAGGGTGGTACTAAATTTACCTATTACAAATAATTCAACGAAGTTAAAAATAATTCACAATAAGAGAAAAGGAGAGCTTATGGAATTCAATTCATCGCGAAGAAAATTTTTGCAGGCCGGACTGGTTCTGCCTGCGGCGGGATTTATGTCTGCCAGCAGCATTAACGCCTTCTCAAAAACACAGGATAATATTGAATACCGCGTACTGGGTAAAACAGGTCTGAAGGTATCTGCCGTCGGTTCAGGTGTAGGCATTGAACCGGATCCCGGGGTCATCGCCAGGGCAATTGAACTGGGTGTGAATTATTTTGATACTGCCCGTGGTTATGGAAACGGCAAAAGTGAGCAAATAACCGGAGAGGCGCTGAAAGGAAAACGAGAAAAAGTTGTGCTGGCTACAAAAACCGACGGGAGGACAAGGACGGAGATAATGAGAGACATGGATGAGAGTCTCAAGGCCCTGAACATGGACTATGTCGATATATGGCATCTGCACTCAAGAGACACACCCGATACTATCACCGACGAGGCTGTTGAAGCATGTGAAACCCTTAAGCAACAGGGAAAAACCAGATTTATAGGCGTGAGCACGCATAATGTACATGCCGTGACTGATCGCATACTCGAGACAGATAAATTTGATGTTGTTCAGACAACCTATAGTTATGCGATAGGCGGTGCGCCCTTAAGAAGGGATGCCATTGCCAGATTGTACGCTGCCGGACTGGGAGTGGTGGCGATGAAGGTTGTTATCGCTGTGGCAGGATTTGTGCCAAGGGATATCAATCTGCCCAAGGATGGTCCGCTTGCTGCAATAAAGTGGGTTCTATTAAATCCCGCGATATCGACCACGGTTCCCTACGTGAAAAATATAGAAGAACTCGAGATGAACGTCAGGGCGATGAAAGAGCCATACACGCCCAAGGACGAGAATATGCTTTATACACGGAATGAAGAGATTCGTCCTCTTTACTGCCGCATGTGCTATGAGTGTAAAGGGAAATGCCCATACGATGTCCCTGTTACCGATGAATTGCGTATTCTGGCATATCATGATTTCGGCGGCAATTTTCAGCAGGCGCGGCAGAACTTTATGAATCTGCCGGAGAAAATCCGGAAAATACGCTGCAGTGACTGCTCATCATGCGCAATTGAATGTCCCAACGGAGTTGATGTAAAAAACAGGATGATCCGCGCTCAGGAGCTTCTGGCGTAAACAGGAAGGTTTACGGTATATGGTTTACGGTACAAGGTAAAAAAATACTGGAAATTAGATTATGTGTTATGTTATAGAGGACATATGCTCTGCTGATGAGCAACATTATTGCATACACAAAAAGGAGACATTTAAGGATGAAAGACATCTATGAAGAACTTAAAGACCGGGCGCGCCTTCTCTGGAAGAAAGAGGGCCTGCTGGACAAGGCGGTCCACGTAAAGGCTCGCGCCCTCACCCCTGAAGAGGCAATAGGAAATCCTGAGGCCGATGATTTTCCCATACAAAAGGGAAAGGAAAGGCTTATGCAGGCGGATTTTGAAGGGGCCCTGGGCCAGGCCTTTACCGACCAGTATGGCGATTTTGAAGGGACTCTTGAGGAGGTGCTTGAGATGCCCCTTGTTAATAACTACAGAAGGGCAATATTCGTGGCTACCCTCAACGCGGTTTTGCGCTATATGAAAAAGGCGGTAAAGACGATACATTGCCGCGATCAGGACCCGGTAGAATGCGCCCTGGAGCTTATAGAACATATAGGAAGCAGGTATAATAATAAAAAGATTCTGCAGATAGGATTTCAACCCCGTATGGTGGAATTCCTTGCCTCCCATTTTCCCCTGAGAGTGATAGACCTGGACCCGGAGAATATCGGTTCCAGCAAGTTTCAGGTTGTCATTGAGGGTGCAGAGGCCACGGACAAGGCAATAGAATGGGCAGATATCCTGCTGGTTACCGGAACCACCATTGTAAACGGGACTATCAGCAGGTTTTTAACAGACAAACCGGTTATTTTCTATGGGACTACGATTGCCGGCGCGGCTTCGCTTATGGGCTGGGAACGATTCTGTGCGAGGGGGAAATGATGTTAAGATATATATCGATACTTTTTTTTGTAGTGCTGTTATTACCGGTGAAAGCGGATCCTGTCGCAGCCGGAGACCTTCACATCATGGTCGGATCGGGGATTCGCCAGCCTGTCGATAAACTGATCAGTCTGTTCCAGGAAAGGAGCGATCACAGAGTGTTTGTTGACTATGCCGGAAGCGGGCACCTTCTGGCCCGTATCATGGCATCGGGACAGGGTGATCTCTTCATTCCCGGTTCAACCGATTATATTGAAAGGCTCGATAAAGAGGGCATGGTTCATTCAAGCTGCAGAATTGTGTTTCACACGCCTGTGATCGGTCTTAACAGAGATAGCGCCCACCCTTTAAATGCATTTGAGGATCTGGCATCGCCCGGGATACGTATTGCCATGGGGGATCCAAAGGCTATGGCATTTGGCCGAATCGCTATGGATATTCTTGAAAGATCCGGGATGAAAGAGGCTATTCTCAAGAATGTTGTTGTATACGGCGCCACAGTTAAACAGCTTGCCATGTATGTGGCGCAGGGTGACGCGGATGCCGCCATCATCGGTCGTGCCGATGCTATTCAATTTAAAGACAAGATAAAAATAATTCCAATACCGGAGGAATATTTCACTCCGGAAATCATAGCCGCAGCTCTGTTGAAAAAAGCGGCGGACCGGCCTGAGGCTGTGGCATTCCGCGACTTCATGTGCAGCCCTGAAGCAGTCGAAGTATTCAAATCCTTTGGATTCCTGCCGATAACCGGGGCGGAGAAATAGAGAGGCGGCAGATACATGAAAGGCCTTTATCGTCTATGTTTTGCTGCCTTATTCCTGGTGGTCCTCATGGTTCTGGGTGTCCTTCTTGCCATGATATTTCGTGTTTCATTCGACGAACTAATGATGACATTTTCTTCAGAGGAGGTTTTATTCGCGCTTAAACTGAGTATTATGGTTTCAATGACCGCCATGTTTTTCGCGCTTATCTTCGGCCTGCCTTCCGGATATATACTGGCCCGAAGATCATTTCCCGGTAAAATCATAATCGACACGCTCATCGACATACCAATTATTATGCCGCCTCTTGTGGTTGGAGTGGGTTTATTGTTTCTTTTCGGTCAATCCTTTCTGGGAAAATACCTCTCAACAGTTGGCATAAATTTTATATTTTCACCCTGGGGGGCTGTGCTTGCCCAGGCCTTTATCGCTACGCCCATCATAGCAAGAAGCAGCAAATCAGCCTTTGAGGCAGTAAGGCCTAATTATGAATGGGCTGCCCAGACACTGGGGCTCAGGCCTATGAGAACCTTTTTCAAGATAACCCTCCCCATGGCAAAACAGGGTATTCTTGCCGGCGTGATGCTTGCCTGGGCAAGAGCAATCGGTGAGTTCGGCGCTACGCTAATGGTCGCCGGAGCCACAAGGATGAAAACAGAGACCCTGCCTATCGCTGTCTTTCTGAATATATCGAGCGGTGAGATAGGCATTGCGCTTTCATGCGCCCTTATATTAATTGCAATAGGATTTATAATCCTGTTTATTCTTAAGGGCATAGGCAACAGCAGACCTGTTGAATACCCGAAGGGGGGCAGCGTGTAATGTCCATTCTCTCACTTGAAAATATCAGCAACTGGATACTTAAAAATGTGAACCTGGAGATAAATAAGGGGGAGATTTTTGCGCTGGTGGGTCCGTCAGGGGCCGGTAAAACGACCCTTCTTCAGGTGATAGCGGGCCTGGCGCCCTATAAGGGCAGGGTCTGTTCCGGTGACAAATCCCTTGATGGAATACCGCCCTATGAAAGGCATGTAGGGTATCTTTTTCAGGATCTGCTTCTTTTTCCGCATCTGTCCGTAGAGGGCAATCTTTATATTGCCATGAACAGAGGGCCAATCAGCAGGAGAGAGAAAAAGGAGAGGGCGGCAAGGCTTCTTGATACAGTCGGCATTCGATCGCTTGCAAAAAGGTATCCTCATGAATTGAGCGGAGGCGAAAAACAACGCGCGGCCCTGGCAAGGGCACTTGCAAGCACACCTGATATCCTGCTCCTTGACGAACCCTTCAGCAGTCTGGATTTTCGCATAGCGAGATACCTTCGGCTGGAATTCAGGCGCCTGCAAAGGCTTCTGGGCTTTAACGCCCTGTTTGTGACTCATAATCTGAGAGAAGCTCAGGAGATAGCGGACAGGATTGGTGTGCTTAAGGAAGGTGTGCTGACCCAGATTGTTGAGCCCGAAGAGATGTGGCTTAACACAGAAAGCAGTGAAGAATCGTTTCTTGAACAGAACAATATCCTTTGCGTGTCAGGTCAGCGCAATTCCGGAAAGGGCATAGTTGAAGTGGAATGGGCGGGATTCAGATTCTTTGTGCCTGACGAGGGAAAGGCCATTGAAAGGGTTGCCATTCGACCAAGAGACATCTTTATCTCCACGATCGATCCTCCCGGTTCCCCTGTAAACAGGTTTCAGGGTATAGTAAAGGATATAAGGGAGACCGGCGGAATGGCGATAATCAGGGTCGGAATAGGGAATGAAGAAATACTGGTTGAAATAACAATGGAATATTTCAAAACCCTCGGTCTTTCAACAGGCGACAATGTCTGCGGTATTCTCAAACTCCGCGACCTGCACGGATGTTAGCGTGGCTGTACAAAAATGTATTCTCGGATAGCCTCCTAGCCCTTATTTCTCCGGAGCCCTCTGGCGCTTTCTTTCCAGCTCCGCTTCTTTTTTCCTTTTGCACTCCTGAGCAGGTCTGGATCTCTCTCCACCTTGAGAATAAATGTTCCTGGTTGAGGTTCCAAGGGTTTTTCTTTTTTTTGCTTGGTTTTTTCTTCCACTGTCTTGATAAAGTCTTTTGGCACAGGTGGTCCTGTTATGTATTCTGGTGAAACCTCTTTCACCAGAAAGAGATCTCCGAACCTGTAGAAATTTATTCCCTGTTCAAGCGCCCTTGCGGCGGATATTTCGAGTATAACAGGCTTTCTGTCACGTCTTTTACCCAGTCTCTCAGCCATTTCCCGTGAAGATGAAAGGACAATATAAAAATCCTGCCGAAAGGGCAGTCCTTTTTCAAGGGCCTCCGGATGGGCCTTTATTCTTATTCCATGAAATAAGAGTTTGGGAACGGATTTTTCAGGATTTTCAAGGTACAGGTTCCAGCGTCTGTCAACCGCCCGAATCGTTTTATCAGTAGTCTCAAACATATGCCGGTCTTCACTCAATAGCACCTCTTTTATGCTTCCTTCTCTCACATGGGTCCAGCCCGGCTCCTCGTGAAATGCCCACAAAAGTTCCTTAAAGGTGATAAAGCCGTGAGAATCCGGAACAAGTCCGAATTCATATGGCCTGTGTCCAAGGATATAGGCCATCATGCTGCTCAGTTCTTTGATTTTTATACGGTGTTTTTTATCCATATGTCTATTTCTTAATGCTGATTTAACACCATGACAATAC
Organism: uncultured Desulfatiglans sp.; assembly: GCA_964547435.1. Lineage (GTDB taxonomy): Bacteria > Desulfobacterota > DSM-4660 > Desulfatiglandales > HGW-15 > CAZJOB01. The sequence continues at coordinate 5,947 of CAZJOB010000195.1, forward strand.
CCTTGCCTTCAAATTTGCCTGTGAGGGGTATTATATCGATATCATACTTGGTATCAAACAGTGGAAGATTTTCCAGTGAACAACCGTTTCCGGTTTTAAACACATATTCTATTTTTTGAGTTGCTGCTTCAGGGAAATATTCCGATATATCTTTTCCTATCAGCAGGTTTTGACTTTTGTCGGACAGGGTTCTGGTCTTATTGTTCTTGAATACTATGATCATTTCACTGCTGATTCCGATTACCGGGACTGAAAGCTCCTGAAGGATGGTTCTTGATAATTCAAGGGCCTGATTCTGCACCTCAAGATCTTTTGTCCTTTCTCTTACCATATGTTCAAGATTTTCGTTTATGGTTTTCAGTTCCTCGTTTTTTCTTATGATGGTTTCATGCAGCATTTTATTGGATTGAACAAGGTCATACTGTTCAAGACCATGACGTATTTCCAGCCTCAGATTCTGATCATCCCATGGTTTCAGTATAAACTTGTATATGTGACCTTTATTTATGGATTCCGTGATCGTATCCACATCCGTGTAACCTGTAAGGACTATACGAATGATATTCGGATATTTTTCTCTGACAATAGCCAGAAATTCCGTGCCGCTCATGCCTGGCATTCGCTGGTCGCACAAAATCAAATGGATGTTTTCCTTTTCGAGAAGAGAAAG
>CAZJOB010000196.1:0-6602 GCA_964547435.1 uncultured Desulfatiglans sp.
GTTTTTCCGTTACCCATGTCCAGTTTAAATGAGACGGAACTCTCCCCCTGATACTTAATAAATATCTCTCTTAATTCCTCAAGGGTTTCCCTGGATGCAAGTTCATGATTAAGCACAAATTCGATCCCTTTTATTGCCTTTTGTCTCATGGCCTCAAGTGTGCTGATTTCTTTTGCTATAATCTTTGAGGAATTATCACTCAACTCAGCCGTGCCTGTGACAAGAAGAGGTTCTTCGGCCTTGAGAAACTGTGAGTAATTATTAAAGACATCAGGGAAAAGCACCACTTCTGCCGAACCTGTCTGATCTTCAAGGCTGATAATGGCCATCCTGTCTCCCTTTTTTGTGCGTTTCATTTTTAGATCTTCAATCACTCCGGCAACCCTGATCTCAGACCGGTCTTTCCTGTCAGGGATTTCCTGAATGCTGCACAAGGCAAATTGCCTGACTTCTCTTTCATATTCGGTAAGCGGATGGCCTGTAATGTAGAAACCGAGAGACTCCTTTTCCCTTTTCAGCTTTTCCCTCTGGTCCCATTCATCAATTTCCGGGAAATTAATAAAGCCCATGGAGCCCCGCTGGGCGCCTGTAAGTCCTGAGAAGATGTTCAACTGGTTCGGATCATGATTGGCCCCGCACAGCCGGACAATATCATCAAGGGCTGCAAAAAGCCTCGACCTTTGAATGCCGGAAAAATCAAACGCCCCGCACTGAATAAGTCCTTCAAATACCCTTCTGTTGACCTTTGTTCCGTCTATTCGTTCACAAAAGTCGATCAGATCCTTAAATTGTCCGGTCTTGTTTCTTACCTCTATTATGGATTCAACGGCCTTTATTCCGACGTTTTTTACTGCTGCGAGTCCGAAGCGTATGTCACCGCCTACAACCGCGAAATCGGCCTGGCTCTCATTAATGTCGGGAGGCAGAATGCGTATTCCCATCTCCCGGCATTCCGCGATATTTTTAATAGTCTTGTCCTGGTTGCCCATGTCCTGAGTCAACAGCGCTGCCATAAACTGGACAGGATAATGGGCCTTGAGATAGGCGGTCTGATAACCGATAAGCGCGTAGCAGGTAGCGTGCGAACGGTTGAACCCGTAACCGGCAAAGGGCTCTATAAACGCATAAATCTTTTCGGCAAGATTTTTGTTTATATCATTTTTTATACAGCCATTGATGAATTTTTCCTTCTGCTCGGCAAGCAGATCGGCCTTTTTTTTGCCCATTGCCTTTCGAAGAACATCCGCCTCGCCCATGGAAAACCCAGCAAGGTCGCGCGCTATCTGCATAACCTGCTCCTGGTAAATGGCAACGCCATATGTCTTGGACAGGATAGCTTCAAGCTTAGGATGAAGGTATTCGGGTTTTCTCTTTCCATGCTTGCCGTCTATGTAATCGGGTATCCACTCCATTGGGCCGGGCCTGTAGAGGGCAACAAGGGCAACGAGATCTTCAAAGACTTCGGGTTTAAGTCTTCTTAAAAGGTCTTTCATGCCGCCGCTTTCAAGCTGGAACACGCCTGTTGTTTTTCCCTGACGGCAGAGCTCGAGGGTCTTGTCATCGTCAAGGGGTATATTCTCAATGTCAAAATTGGAGCCGGTTGAGGTTTTTATAAGCTCAAGGGTCTGTTTAATGACCGTTAAGGTCTTGAGTCCCAGAAAATCGAATTTTATCAATCCTATCTTTTCTAACTGGTCCATGGTAAACTGCGTCATTATTTCATCATTTGTCCCTTTATACAGGGGAAGATATTCCACCAGGGGTTTATCCGAAATAACAACGCCGGAGGCGTGGGTTGAAGCGTGCCGTGCGATGCCTTCAAGTGACCGGGCAACCTTGAGCAGTTTTCTTTCAATATCAGAACCCCCTTCCAGTTTTCTGAGCTCCGGCTCATCTTTTATGGCATTTTCCAGCTTCACGCCCGGTCCTTCAGGGACCATTTTTGCTATCTTGTCCACCTCACCGTAGGGTATGTTCAACACGCGGCCCACGTCTCTGATGACGCCTCTTGCCTTCATGGTTCCAAATGTAATGATCTGTCCGACGTTTTCTCTGCCGTATTTTTCAGAAACATACCTTATTACATCATCGCGGCCGTTCATGCAGAAATCGATGTCGATATCAGGCATGCTTATTCTTTCAGGATTGAGAAATCTCTCAAACAAAAGCTCGTATTTGATGGGATCAAGATTTGTGATGCGCAGGCAGTATGCGGCGAGGGAACCCGCGGCAGAACCCCTGCCAGGGCCTACAGGAATATCGGATCTGCGGGCAAAATCAATAAAATCACCAACAATCAGGAAATACCCGGAAAAACCCATTCGAGTGATTATATCCAGTTCATAATCGAGTCTCTCCTGATATTCGGCCTTTTGCTCCTTCGTGAGAGCCCCCTCAGCAAGCTCCCTTTTTGCGATACGCTCCTTCAGCCCCTTCTGGGCCTCCTGCCTGATCAGATCATCGAGATTCTGATTTTTTGAGGTGTGAAAGACAGGATATTTATAGATTCCGAATTCCATCCGGTATTCACAGCGGCCGGCAATTCTTCCCGTGTTGTCAAGGGCATCCTCATAGCCCTCACCAAGTGTCGCGGCCATCTCATCCCTGGACTTGTAGTAGAATTCATTGGTGGGAAACCTCATTCGTTGAATATCGGAAACCAGCTTTCCCGTCTGAAGGCAGAGCAGCGCGTCATGGGCCTCTGAATCCTCTTTGTTAAGATAGTGGGCATCATTGGTCGCCACCAGAGAAAGAGAGAGTTCCTTTGAAAGTTCCCTTATCTTCCTGTTGACTTCGATCTGTTCAGGCATGCCGTTTGCCTGCACTTCAAGATAAAAGCGGTCATTGTCAAATATGGACGCCAGTTCCAGGGCCTTTTCTCTGGCAATGTCCATTCTTCCCTTTAAAATGTTGTAGGGAACAATCCCCTGCATGCACGCGGAGAGTGCAATAAGTCCCTGGTTGTATTTTCTTAATATCTCCATATCGATTCTGGGGCGGTAATAGAAACCATCAAGATAACCGAGGGTTACGAGGCGGCTCAGGTTCTTGTATCCCTCTTCATTCATGACCAGGAGCACCAGGTGATAGGCATTGGGCTGGCCGTCAATGGATGGAGAGTGATCTTTGCGGTCTCCGGGGGCCAGATATACCTCACAGCCTACAATGGGCTTTATTCCGGTATCTTTTGTCTCGGTAAAGAGCTGCACTGCCCCGAAGATATTTCCATGATCTGTTATCGCGACGCTGTCCATTCCGAGTTCCATGGCCTTTTTGATCAGTTTTTTTATGGTTATTGTACCGTCAAGAAGACTGTATTCGGTATGGACATGAAGATTTACAAAGGAACTGACTGACAATTTTACCCCGCCTTGAATAAATGATGAATTTTCCATATTGTGAAATTTGCAGGGGTTATGATACGGTAAATAAAAAACATCATCAACTCATTTTCTGATAAACCGGCTCTCTTTTCAGGCCGGAATCTTGATATCGTTGTATAGCGGAATGATAACTGTTTGATATGTTAAATAATATTAGACAGATATATTTGAGGAATTGCCTGTTATATGAAAAACATCGAAAATCTGGAAAAAAAGACAGCCAGGCTGAAAGAACAGAATAACCGCCTGAAAGAGGACCTGGCGGCCCTGAAAAAAGAGAAAATTTTTTTTGAAACTGCTTCAAGAGACAGGGGCTTCATTTTTCATGCTATTCCTGTTGGAATAATGGTGATACAGCAGGGGAAAATTATGGATGTAAATGAAACCCTTTTAGAGATGCTCGATTATAAGGCAGAAGAGATTACAGGCCGGCATTTCCTGAGTCTTATTCACGCGACCCAGAAAAAGAGTGTAAGAGAAATCCACAAAAAATGGGATGAGGGCAAGATGCCTTTCAGCCAGTATGAGGCATCCCTGATCACGCGTGAGGGGAGCAGTTTGTATTGTAATGTCAACGCAAAACGCATCAGAATAAAGGGCAGAAGAAATTATATCCTTGCTTTTACCCTGCTGGAAAAAAGAAGGGAGATCGAATATCAAAATATCAAGACAGGCAGAAACAACGCCCAGGTAAATATGGCAAGGGGCTTCGGCAACAGACTTCATGGATTCGCGGAATCTGTTCTGAAAGGGATTAATAAATGCAGGGAAGAAGGCAGCCCTTTGAATAAAGGTTCTGACGATATCCTGAAAGGAATTGAAAAGGAGGTCCATGATGTCCTGTCAGACGCCCGCATCCTTGATATTATTGCCTGCATGGAAGAGGAATACGCGAAACAGGTGATTTTTGATTTAAACAGGGTTATCAATGAAGCAGTTGCCTTCATGAAGATGGGTTTAAAAGAAAAATTCCGGGAAAAAGACCTTAAAATAAGCACTTATTTGAGATCAACATCCAGGATCAAAGGGAATCCTGATGAGTTGAAGGAGGCTATGTCACAACTGATAGCCAATTCTATTGAGGCCATGCCTGAGGGCGGTGAAATCTATATTACCGCAGAAGAGGACAATAAATTTTCATATATCTATATACAGGACAGCGGCCTGGGAATGCCGGAAGAGATTCAGGACAAGGTGTTTGAACCCTTTTTCAGCACCAGGGGCATGACCGGCAGGGGACTTGGCCTAAGCCTCTCCAATGCCATAATAAGGAGGCATGGCGGCGATATGGAAGTTTCAAGCCGTGAAGGCCAGGGGGCGATTTTCCAGATAAGACTGCCCTTTGTGAAAGACCAGGAGATAAAAACCGGAAAACCTGTAAAAGAGATATTTAAAAACAAGAGGGTCCTTATAATTCAGGATAAAGATATTGTCAGGGGGCTTTTGGCGCATCTGCTTAAAGACAAGGGGTGTATGCTCAATAGTGTCGATAACTGGTTTGAGGGACTGGCAATATTAAAAAAGAAAAAATTTGATATGATAATTGCCGATATCGCGGCCCTCGGAATACCTGAAGCAAATTTTATCAAAAGATGCGGAAGAATAAACAGTGATATGCCCGTGGTAATGATAAGAGAAGCTGAAGAAGGGCATAATCCGGGCAGCGTGAACAGGACTGATACCGGCCTTGACATAGCCAGACCCATAGATATAAACAGGCTGGTGGACCAGTCTCTGAGGCTGTTAATTGAACATAGTTGAGGGGGCGCATAATATGGCTTTACTTGAAATTCCTCTGGCAGACAGGATGAGACCTGAAAATCTCGAGGAGATACAGGGACAGGATCATATCCTCGGGCCGGAAAGTCCTCTTCACAGGGCATTGACATCAGGCAGAATATTCCCGGTTATCTTCTGGGGACCGCCGGGGTCAGGCAAGACTACTCTGGCTAGGCTTATAGCTCGTTACTCAAATAAACCATTTCAGGCATTTTCCGCGGTAACATCGGGAGTGAAAGATCTCAGAAAGATAATCGATGAGGCGGAAGAGGTTCGTTCCGCGACAGGACAATCCACAGTCCTCTTTGTCGATGAAATACACAGGTTCAACAAGGCCCAGCAGGACGCCTTTCTGCCCCATGTGGAGAGCGGGCTGATAATACTTATAGGGGCCACAACCCAGAACCCATCATTTGAGGTGATATCTCCCCTCCTTTCAAGGACAAGGGTGGTTGTTCTGAAACCCCTTGAACATGATGATATAAAGGCAATTCTTACGCGCGGACTTAAGGACAGAGAGAAGGGCCTGGGAGGTCTGGATGTGAATATTGAACCTGCGGCCCTGGAGCATATTATCAATCTCTCATCAGGCGACGCGCGTGTGGCCCTTAATAACCTGGAGGCCGCGGTATATTATCTTCTGGAAACCGATAAAGAGAAAAAGCTGCTGGACCTTTCAACAGTGGAATCGGCTCTCAGCAGAAAGGCCCTCCCCTATGACAAGGATGGGGAAGAGCATTACAATATTATCTCGGCCTTTCACAAGAGCCTTCGCGGAAGCGACGTGCATGCCTCTGTCTACTGGCTTTACAGAATGCTGACTGCCGGAGAAGACCCACTGTTTATCGCGAGAAGAATGATAAGATTTGCCACTGAAGACGTGGGGCTTTCTGATCCTCAGGCGTTGCAGGTGGCGCTGGCGGCCTTTGAGGCATGGGAAAAGGTAGGCCCACCGGAGGCGCAGCTTGCTCTCATGGAGGCGGCTGTGTATCTGGCAACAGCGCCCAGAAGCAATGCCCTTTACCTGGCGGAAATGGAGGTAAAAAAGGAGATAGAAAAGACAGGGCCGCTCCCCGTGCCCATGCACATAAGAAACGCGCCCACCGGACTCATGAAGAAGCTGGGATACAGCCGGGGATACCTCTACCCCCACAATTATCCGGGGGCCGCAGTCGATCAGGAGTATCTGCCGGAGGAGATTAAGGACCGAATATTCTACCGGCCCACGGACAGGGGTATGGAAAAGGAGATTCGCCAAAGGATGGTAAAAAAGAAAGAGCAGACATAGTGTGAGAGGATAGAATCTTCATCTCTCGCCCGTTCGCTTTGCTCATTAGAGCCACTGAGTTCACGAAGAAAGGCTTTTATTCTTTAAGTTGAACGCAGATTATTCCGATTATAACAGGGAGGGACTCTATGCATAATCGATCTATATTGATT
>CAZJOB010000197.1:0-6600 GCA_964547435.1 uncultured Desulfatiglans sp.
TGTCACCCTGAGCGAAGCGAAGGGTCTCTATTTTATGACCAGTCATATACCAGATCACACCATTCAGAATAACAGCTTCGTGAGAGATTCTTCGCTTCGCTCAGAATGACAATGGCAGATAACTCAATCATGATTGCTTCGTAAAAAGTCATAAATCGCAATATTTTGTCACCCCGGCGAACCGACGTCGCGCCGAAGCAGCGCTAGGTCGCGTCTAGCGAAGGCGGAAGCCGGGGTCCAGTAACTTCAGTCACTTATGGATTCCCCCGGCTTTAGTCATGCAAGGCGGGAAGCCATAAATACCTGAAATTAATGGATTCCGGAATCCAGTCTACGCCAAGGCTTCCGCCTTTGCGAATGCTTCGGCGCGACAAGATGGCGGGCCAGGCTTCATGCCCCTACAAGTACTTTTGGTTTTTCCGTATACCTTACACCTTATACCATTGCAAGTTTGCTGTGAGTCACAAAGTTGCTTTTGACTTTTTTGGAAGCTATAATCTTACTTTTTACGAGTTCATCAAAAATAAGACTTTCTTTTTTTCCCTGGAAAATATAGATAAATATCAAATATAGAAAAATAATGCATATTCGACAGATATAAACCAAAGTAAAAAGGAGCCATTGCAATGAACTGCCTGACAGTCGACGATGTAAAAAAACAGGTTAAGGAAAAAAATATCAGTTTTATACAATTCTGGTTTACCGATGTGCTTGGAGTTCTGAAGAGTTTTGCGGTTACACCTTCAGAGCTGGAAGAGGGGCTGACCGAGGGAATGGGATTTGACGGGTCATCAATAGAAGGTTTTGCCAGAATTCACGAGAGCGATATGATCGCAAAGCCCGATCCTTCCACATTCCGGATAGTGCCCTGGAAGAGTGATGACAGACCCGTGGCGCGAATGTTCTGCGATATACTGAATCCGGACGGCACCCACTATGAGGGCGATCCCAGATATGTTCTTAAAAGGCTTCTGAAAAAGGTGGATGATATGGGTTATATATTCTATGTGGGGCCTGAACTGGAATATTTTTATTTTGCAGGCGACAAAGGCACAGAGATTATTGACAGGGGCGGATATTTTGATTCAAGGCCCCTGGATATGGGCAGCAGTCTCAGAAGGGATACTATCTTCGCCCTTCAAGATATAGGCATTCAGGTGGAATACAGTCATCACGAAGTAGCTCCAAGCCAGCATGAGATAGACCTTCGATATGATGAGGCCCTTAAAATGGCCGATATAACAATGACATACAGGCTTATTGTGAAAGAGATCGCCAGACAGAACGGTGTCTATGCCACGTTTATGCCCAAGCCCATGTTTGGTGAAAACGGCAGCGGAATGCATGTTCATCAGTCACTTTTTAAAGGAAAGAGAAACGCGTTCTATGACCCTGACGAAGAATTTAATCTCTCCGATATCGCAAGAAAATACATCGCAGGCCTTTTGCGTCACGCCCCGGAGATAACCGCTGTTACAAATCAATGGGTAAACTCCTATAAACGTCTTGTGCCGGGATATGAGGCACCGGTATATGTGTCATGGGCCAGAAGAAACAGGTCTGCCATGATTCGCGTCCCCATGTATAAACCCGGAAAAGAGGCCGCGACCAGAATAGAATTCAGATCTCCCGACCCATCTTGCAATCCTTACCTTGCCTTTGCCATGATGCTGGGGGCGGGGCTGGAGGGGATTGAAAATAATTATGAACTGCCTGACCCCATAGAAGAGGACATATTTGAGATGAATCCGGCTCAGAGGGCGGAACACGGGATCACTGATTTACCAGGCAACCTCTACGCGGCTATTATTGAAGCGGAAAACAGTCCACTGGTAAAGAAGGTTCTGGGTGATCATGTCTTCAACAAGTTTATAGAAAATAAAAAGATAGAGTGGGATCAGTACCGTACGCATGTAAGTCAGTTTGAAATTGAGAGATACCTGCCAAGGCTCTAGGGTGATTCAGATTGAAGCTGGTGCAGAAGCGCCATTTTGATCTCATTCAACTGGTCGTTATCCTCCAGCTTCTGTCCGTAAAAATCCCTTACATAAAAGACATCGGCGGTCTGATCGCCCTTTACACCTGTCTTTGCGATGCGTATGTCCAGCCGCATATCAAAGAGGGTCCGGGTGATTATATAAAGCAAGCCGACCCTGTCAGACGCGAAGGTCTCTATGAGGGTGAAAAAATCAGATGATTTGTTGTCTATATTAACTGCCGGAGGAAGTGCGGGTATTTTGGATGGAGCACTGATGCCGGGCGACTTTTTCTGGCTCAAACGGTAGGAAAGGGCCAGTTTTCCGCTGAATGTGTTTGATAAATCTCTTTTTACACGCTCCCATGTCTCATCAGGGTTGATGCTGTCAAGGGGCGGTGTAACCGAAAAGACATCGACGGCAGTGCCATCCCTCCATGTGTAGATATTTGACGACAAAATATTGATATTATTCAGCGCCATTACACCCGCGATATCGGAGAAGAGACCTGGTCTGTCTGTGGCCGCGAAGCTAACCTTCCAGAACCCTCCCTTTTTATTTTCAACAGCGCTCAGAACAAAGGGGTAGGGCATTCGGTTTTTGATGCGGTTTTCAAGTTCGCTTACCATATTATAATGGTGCATAATTTCTTCAGCAGGGGTTACCAGTTTGTAGCGGGGAGGCAATATTTCAAAAAAATTATCAAATTCATCTGCGTCCAGGGTGTCGGATGTGAGTTTTCTAAGTCTTCTTTTCAACCTGTCTAATGTATGCGATACGTCCGGTGTGGCGAGTTCACCTATTTCAAGCATGTGGAGAATCTTGAAATAAAGCTCCTGCACCAGGTTGCTTATCCATTCGTTCCACGCCCCCGGTCCTGTTGCGCTGGAATCGGCCCATGTAAGAAGATATAGGGCCTTAAGCCTTTCAATTGTCTTAATCTGTCTTGCCGCGTTTATGATTATCTTCTCATCCTCAAGATCCCTGCGTGTTGCTGTTTCAACAAGAAAAAGATGGTTTTCAATGAGAAAGAGCACCTCTTCAGTGTTTTCTTCATCATAATCGTACCTTCTCAGAATATCTCTTGCTATTTTTACTCCTCTCTTTACATGTCCTTTTCCGGTTTTTCCTATATCATGCAACAATGCCGCAAGAAAAAGCGCCTCATGATTTGTGATAAAGGAAAATGTTTCTGTCATAAGAGTATCTTTTTCATTATGAATGTTTTTCAACCGAAAAAGTGTCTCCAGCATATGCCTGCCTACGGGAAAAATATGATATGAGTCGAACTGGACACGATCTCTGATATATCCGAACTCAGGTATAAAGGCGTCAAGAAAGCCTGTTTCAAACATCTGGTTTAAGGTATTTACAGAGTTATCGTCATTGATAATATCGAGAAAGCTCCTGAACTCGGCTGAAGAATGTATGAAATTCTCATCAATCAGTGAAAGGGTCTGTTTAACCAGCCGTCTTGCCTCCAGAGAAAGGGGCGCCTTAAGCCTTGCACTCTGTACGAATATTTCCATAAGTAAAAGAGGATTGGCAAGAATGGCAGCCAGGGAGTCGAAATAAAGTTCATTATAGCTTTGATAAAGACCCTTTGTAATTTCCTTTTTGACCCCTTTTGCAATACTGTTATGTTTTCCTGTAGTTTTACCGGGGAGAAAAGACTGGCGTATGTTTTTTATCACCTCCATCGAGGAATGGAGCCTTCCCAGAAAGTTTTCCACGGGAAGAATTCTGTCGGTCTTTTTAAAATCCAGTCTTTTGGCGATTTCCTCCTGATATTCAAAGTTCAGCCTGTCATTCCTGCGGCCTGAAAGCCTGTGCAGATGATTTCTTACCAGAAGTATGAATTGGACCTCTTCATGAAGCTCCCTGTATTCCTGAGCAGACAGTTTTCCGGGCTGCTCGAGATCCCCGGTTTCTCTGATGCCGTAAAGCGCTCTGGCAATCCATTTTATATGGTGGTAGTCCCTGAGACCTCCTATGCCGTTTTTTAATTCAGGTTCAAGCAGGTAGGTTGCATTGCCGTAATTGTTCATTCTCATATGGTTAAGATTTTCAAGCCAGTGAATGAATCTGGAAGAATATCTCTCAATCACTCTTTTCCGCAATTTTTCCGTGAGATCAAGATAGAGGAGTGAGTCCCCGCATAAAAAGCGGGCATCCATCATTGAGGTGAGCACCTCGAAGTCTTCTTTTCCGAGGTTGAGACAATCATTGATTGTCCTTACACCGTAACCCAGTTCAAGCCCTATATTCCACAAGGGATAAAAGAGCTCTTCTGTAAGGTTATTTGCCTCTTCCGGTATTTTTTTATGAAAAATGATCAGGATGTCAATATCTGAAAAGATACACAGATCCATTCTGCCGTATCCGCCGACAGCGAGCAGGCTAAAGGGTATTTTTTTCCTGAACAGATCGCCTCCTGCGTTGCTTTCCTGAAGACTGAATCTGAAATACTGATCAACAATATCCGAGTAGGCCTTCTGAAAATTTTCTCTTATTCTGCCGTTGGAAAATTCCGCGATAAGCCTTTCTCTTGATTCCTTCAGATCCATATGAGAGGATTTTTTCAAACATTCCTCTGTATTGGGCAGGGAAACATTTTGCTCGATTAAGTTGCGGTCTGTATTCATGACAGTCTTTCTTATCTGTTTAGGACAGAAAAATTCTTATATGGCGTCTTTTCCCTTTTCTCCGGTTCTTATTCGAATGACCTCCTCAACAGGTATAATAAAGATTTTTCCATCGCCAATCTGGCCGGTGCCGGCCTTTTCCTGAATTATCCTAACTGCTTCAGGCACCAGCGCCGATTCCATTACCACCTCAAGTTTTATCTTGGGAACAAAATCTACCTGATATTCAGCTCCGCGATAGATCTCCTTGTGACCTCTCTGGCGGCCGAATCCCTTCACTTCAGTTACTGTAAGGCCTTTGACTCCAAGGGCAGACAGACCCTCCTTTACATCATCCAGCTTGAATGTCTTGATAATAGCTTCCAATTTTTTCATTTTTTTTGACCCCTTTCATTATATGTTAAAAATTGTAACCGGTCTCATTATGAAGACTGATATCCATGCCTCTTTCCTCCTCTTCAATATCTATCCTGAGCCCTGTGATCATGTTGACAATCTTCAGAATAATAAAGGTCATTATAAAGGAAAATAGTATGGTGGCAACAACAGAAATAAATTGGGTCCAGAGCTGCGATGGATTGCCGAATAAAAGCCCGTTTGCTCCATTAGGATTGACAAGAGTGCTCGAAAAGATGCCTGTTGCCAGCGCGCCCCAGATGCCTCCGAGCCCGTGAATGCCCACAACGTCCAGGGAATCGTCATAACCCAGTTTTCCCTTCAGGAGAACTCCGCCGTAACATATAACACCGGCCATAGCGCCGATTACAAGCGCTGAAACCGGTCCCACAAAACCTGATGCCGGTGTGATTGCAACAAGCCCTGCAACTGCTCCGCTGGCTGCGCCAAGTGTAGTGGGTTTTCCTCTATGTATCCATTCAGTCATCATCCATGACAGGGCAGCGACTGCCGACGATATGTGTGTGACTGCGAAGGCGTTTGCAGCAAGGCCGTTGCAGGCAAGGGCGCTTCCCGCGTTGAAGCCGAACCAGCCAAACCAGAGAAGTGCGGCTCCGGTTATGGTCATGGGAAGATTGTGGGGCATAAAAGCCGCGGTTCCATAACCTTTTCTTTTTCCTGTAACTATGACGGCAGCAAGGGCTGCTGTTCCTGAGCTGATATGTACAACTGTGCCTCCGGCAAAATCAAGGGCGCCAATGCCTCCCATCCATCCTCCGACTCCCCATGCCCAGTGGCAGAGAGGATTATACACAAGTGTCGCCCAGAGGATTGTAAAAAGAAGAAATGCGGAGAATTTAATTCGTTCCGCAAAGGCGCCTGTGATAAGCGCGGGTGTGATTATTGCAAACATGCATTGAAATATCATAAATGCAAGATGGGGTACAGTGTTTGCGTAATCAGGGCTGGGCTCCATTCCGACACCTTTAAGACCGAACCAGTCAAGGCCCCCTATAATTCCGCCATAGTCCGGCCCAAATGACATGGAATAACCCCATAGAATCCATTCAATGGTGATTATGCCTAAAATAATAAAGCTTTGCATAATGGTTCCCAGTACGTTCTTGTTGCGAACCATGCCCCCGTAAAAAAGCGCAAGCCCGGGCGTCATTAACATTACAAGTGCTGCCGACATAAGAACAAAAACAGTATCTCCCGAATTCATTGTATATCTCCTTAAAGATGGTTTTAAAATATCAGAAGCAACGGTTATGCCATTTAAAATTATGCTGAATAAACCGGTATTATCAATTGGATACAAATTATTCGAAGATTATAGGGGAAAATTATCACAACAATATTGTATTAAAATTAAGGATGGTTAACAAAAATGTTGATTAAGGAAAATCCTGCTTTTTACGAGATCGTTAAAATTGTTGAACTCTTAAAAAGTTGATTTATTTGCTTGTCATTCCCCGGCTTGACCGGGGAATCCAGTTTTTTCAACTACTTATAGATTCCCACCTGCGCGGGAATGACGTTTTCGGGACTTCCAAGGAGGTCAAAAGCAACTTTGTTACTTT
>CAZJOB010000198.1:0-6563 GCA_964547435.1 uncultured Desulfatiglans sp.
AAAGACTTCGTTTCTCATAGGTTGCCGCGAAGCGGCATAAAACAGCTTTTTACGAATTCAACAAAATTTAAACCGTAAAATTCCCAGCATGTTCTTGACACTAAAATTTAGCTTCACTATATTAACTGAATTTTATACACCTGTTGAAGGAGAAGTTGATGCCGAAAAATGAAGATATCAAAAAGGTGATGATTATCAGTTCCGGGCCTATAATAATCGGTCAGGCCTGTGAATTTGACTATTCGGGCACTCAGGCGTGCAAGGCCCTTAGAAAAATGGGATATGAGATTGTTCTGGCAAATTCAAACCCCGCCACGATTATGACCGACCCTGGAATAGCGGAGGCAACTTACATCGAACCCCTTAACCTTCAGGCGATGACCGAGATAATCGAGAAGGAAAGACCCGATGCCCTTCTCCCCAATCTGGGCGGTCAATCCGGGCTGAACCTTTCCTCGGAACTGGCGGGCGCGGGGGTCCTCGATAAATTCGGAGTTAAGGTAATCGGGGTTGATATCGAAGCAATAAAACGGGGAGAAGACCGTATTGCGTTCAAGGAGACCATGGACAAGCTCGGGATAGAGATGCCCAGAAGTGATCCCGCATATTCAATTGAAGAGGCTGAAAAGATAGCGGACAGGATGGGTTATCCTGTAGTTATACGGCCTGCCTACACCATGGGTGGAACAGGCGGCGGTCTTGTGTACAACATCGAAGAATTAAGGACCATTGTCGGCAGGGGTATCTCCGCGAGTATGGTCGGACAGGTGCTTGTTGAAGAATCGGTTCTCGGCTGGGAGGAGCTTGAACTGGAGGTTGTGAGGGATTCAAAGGGCCATATGATTACTGTATGTTTTATTGAAAACGTTGATCCCATGGGAGTTCACACAGGGGATTCCTTCTGCACTGCGCCCATGCTGACAATAGACGCCGAACTGCAGAAAAGGCTGCAGAAATATGCCTATGACATCGTTGACGCGATACAGGTTATAGGAGGCACAAATGTGCAGTTCGCGCATGACCCCCAGACCGGCAGGGTTGTTGTTATTGAAATCAACCCGAGAACATCGAGGTCGTCAGCTCTTGCATCAAAGGCAACAGGGTTTCCCATCGCGTTTATATCCTCCATGCTTGCGGGAGGCATGACACTTGATGAGATACCCTACTGGCGCGAAGGCACTCTGGATAAATATATTCCGTGGGGAGATTATGTGGTTGTAAAATTCCCCAGGTGGGCCTTTGAAAAATTTGAAGGGTCTGTTGATAAACTCGGCACGCAGATGCGCGCGGTAGGCGAAGTAATGAGCATCGGTAAAAATTACAAGGAGGCATTTCAGAAATCGGTCAGGTCTCTTGAAATAGGGAGATATGGCCTCGGATTTGCCAAAAATTTTAATAAGAGGAGTCTTGAAGACCTTCTTGACCTTCTTTCCGAACCTTCCAGCGAACGCCAGTTTATTATGTATGAAGCCCTGCGAAAAGGCGCGTCTGTTAAGGCCCTTCATGAAAAGACACACATAAAGGCATGGTTTATTGAACAGATGAAGGAACTAGTCGAACTGGAAGAAGAAATACTGGGTTTCAGGGGAAAGGATCTGCCTGACAGCCTGTTTGAAAAGGCCAAAAAAGATGGATTCGCGGACAGATACCTGGCAAAATTGACCGGGCTGTCTGAAAAAACCATAAGGAATAAACGTATTAAACTGGGCATTGTTGAGTCGTGGGAACCTGTACCCGTAAGCGGAGTTGAAAATGCGGCCTACTTTTTTTCAACCTACAATGCCCCTGATAAGGTCAGTTCCAGCAATAACCGGAAGATTATGGTGCTTGGAGGCGGGCCGAACAGGATAGGGCAGGGCATTGAATTTGACTACTGCTGCGTTCATGCAGCCTTTGCGATCAGGGATGAGGGGTTTGAATCCATTATGGTAAACTGCAACCCTGAGACTGTGTCCACTGATTATGACACATCGGAAAAGCTCTATTTTGAACCCCTTACTGTTGAGGATGTCTTAAGCATATATGCAAAGGAAAAGCCCGAGGGTGTGATAGTGCAGTTTGGAGGACAGACGCCTCTTAATATAGCAGGTGAGCTGGCCGATGCAGGAGTAAGGATAATAGGCACTTCGCCCGATGCCATTGACCTTGCCGAAGACCGTGACCGCTTTCGGCATATAATGAGAAGACTTGGGATTCCTCAACCCGAATCCGGTATGGCGATTAATCTGGATGAGGCACTGGAAATCGCCGGACGTATCGGATATCCTCTTATGGTAAGACCCTCATATGTCCTTGGAGGCAGGGCAATGGAGGTGATTCATGACGAAGAAATGCTGACCCATTATATGGCAGCAGCGGTCGATGTAAGCCCGGAGCGCCCCATACTTATCGACCGGTTTCTGGAAAACGCTATTGAAGCGGAAGCCGATGCGATTTCCGACGGAAAAGACGCCTTTGTTCCGGCTGTAATGGAACATATTGAACTCGCCGGAATCCATTCCGGAGACTCCGCATGTGTGATACCCCCTGTAAGCATACCTGCAAAACACATTGAAACAATATATGAATATACAAAGAAGATTGCCATAGAACTAAATGTCGTGGGACTTATGAACATTCAATATGCCATTGCCAATGACACTGTGTATATACTGGAGGCCAACCCCAGGGCTTCAAGGACCGTGCCTCTTGTATCAAAGGTATGCAATATCTCAATGGCCAGGCTGGCGACACAGGTAATGCTCGGAAAGACCCTGAAGGAACTTGATATCAAACCCGGGACAATCAAGCATTTCGGAGTCAAGGAATCGGTATTTCCGTTCAACATGTTTCATGAGGTTGATCCCATTCTGGGTCCTGAGATGCGTTCTACTGGCGAGGTGCTTGGCATGGCCGACTCTTTCGGCCTCGCATATTACAAGGCCCAGGAGGCCACGCAGCTTGTACTGCCATCCGAAGGAACGGTTCTGATAACCGTGTCCGAAATTGACAGGCCGGCAGTGCTTGAACTGGCAAGACAATTCAGAAATCTGAATTTCAGGATCAAGGCAACAAACGGCACTCGCAGATTCCTTACTGAAAACAGAATCGAGTCAGAACCGATTCTGAAGATGAATGAAGGAAGGCCCAATATAGTCGACGGAATAAAGAATGGTGAAATACAGCTTGTTATCAATACTCCTTCCGGCAAGATGAGCAAGCATGATGATTCCTACATAAGAAAAGCGGCTATCAGATATAAGGTTCCTTACATAACCACACTGGCAGCCGGACTGGCAGCCGCAAGAGGAATAGCCGCCTTCAGAAAAGGACATGGAAAGGTCAGGACTCTTCAGGAGTATCACTCGGCGATACGTTAAAAAAGGTATAAGGTGTAAGGTATACGGTATAAGGTATACGGTATAAGGTATACGGTATACGGTGTGCGGTTTTGGATAGAGGGCAGGGTAAAGAGTCCGCGATAATATATTTTATTTTTTGGAGAAGATATGGATGGCATTGTCGGTCTTTACGGGCCAGGGGATAGAGAGCTTGTAAGCAAGGCCTTTCTGGCCACGGGAGCCTGTCAGCACAGGGGAAAGGCCAGTACCGGGATTGCAATTGGAAACAGCAGGGGCATATATATTCATAAGGGCCTCGGCCGAATAGCCGAGGTTATTGATAACAGGTTAATAAATATTTTCCAGGACCTGGAGCCGACTGTTGTCATAGGCAATATAGGTTATACCAAGAGCGCTGTACCGGAGAAAAGAAATGCCGAACCGATAGAGATAATACCTGTATCCAGGTCCAAATACAGAATAGCCCTGACTATGGATGGCTATCTGATCAGAGAGGAAGACTTAAGAGAGGATCTCGAAAAGGATTATAATCTACAGACAGGCAATAAGACCGAAATAATCGGAGCGCTTCTTCATAAATACATATCCGAAGAGGGGATTGGGTTTGAGGCAGGCGCGAAACTTGTTGAAAAGCTCAGGGGTAGAGCTACATTCGCCCTGAGCGCTATTGTTCACGACGGCAGAGAGTCTCATCTGATAACCATTAATGATTCAATCGCCTTTGAACCTTTCTGCAGGGGAATGGTAGACAACGTATTCGTAGCCAGTTCTGAATCGTGCAGTCATCGCAGACTTGGTGGCGCAATTGAAAAAGAGTATGATGGCGCTGAGATGACCATATGCTCTTCAAAGGGGATTCAGACAAAGAGACTTGCAGATGATCCCATGAAACCTGATATATTTCAGGGTGTGTATTTCGGAAATGTGGCTTCTCTGTTCAGGGGAAAAGAGATATTCCAGATAAGAAGAGAACTGGGATTGAAACTGGTTGAACACTACGGGGCCTCCAGGGCCGATGTGGTTATACCCAACCCCGAATCAGGATGGGGCGTTACAGTAGGCATTGCCGAGGGTCTTAAGAAAAAGCTTTACCCGGCCCTGATCAAGCTGCCGCAGGCAGTCAGGACCTTTCAGGAAGGGGAAACTCAGACACGCACCAAGGAGGTGGGACTCAAGTTCGGCGGCATCGATTCTATCCTGAAAGACAAAAATATCGCAATGGGTGACGACAGCATTGTAAGGGGGAGTGTCAGTGAAGGCGGTTCAGTATGGGTTGTATACAATGCCGGCGCCAAATACATAGAGTTCTGGATCTCATACAAGGAATGGTACAGAGGCATAGACTGCCTGAACGAACTGGCAGTTCAGAGGGCATTCAGGGACGACAACCCCTATGACAAGACCGAAGAGGAGATAAACAGTGCTGTCGCGAGGCTTGTAGGGGTTGATGAGGTTAAATATAATAATCTCAACCTTATCAGGGATGTTGCAGGTGACGGATCATTCCAGGCGCTTGACGCGAGTTACCCCATTTCAGAAGAATACTGGCCTGACTGGCTCAAAAAGGAAGTGGAGAAATATAATAAATACAGGTGAACCAGGGCACAAGGCGCAGGGCACAGGGGAAAACAACCCGGAACCTTGCGCCGCCTGTCACGCCATTTTATCCCGCCATAGTCACGCTGTAGCGTGACGGCGGCGGAAGCTTTCAGCGACGGCGGATGCGCCCTGCGCCATGAGCCCTGCGCCACTTAATTAATTTGCGTAATCCATCACCCAAACTTCGGCACCTTGGGCGGGTAACATCTCCGGCGTCAGTTCAATCTCGCTCTTATTTAACCTCTTTACATTATCCATCTTTGCCAGAAAATCATCCACCTCTCCTATGGGAAGGTCGCATTTGGCTGTTTTGTAATGCATGGGTATTACTATGCCGGGCTTCAATGACTTAACCAAGTCTACCGCTCCATCAGCGTTAACTGTGAATGTGCCGCCTACAGGAACCAGAAGGAGATCGACGTTTCCTATAGCCTTGATCTGATCTGATGAGAGCTGATGTCCGAGATCACCCGAAAAGCAGATGTCGATTCCATCCACCCTGAAGGAAAACACCGTGTTTGAACCCCTCTCGCTGCCGTGAGATTCATCATGGAATGCATTGATTCCATTTATTACAGTGTCTCCGACCTTTCCCGGTCCTTTTAATACCTTTGGCGAGCCGGGCAGCCCCTGAACATAGTTATGGTCTGCATGATCATGGCTGACAAGGACCGCATCCGCCCTGTCCTGAACCATGTCATATTTTAAAACGCCGCCATAACCATCGGGATTATAGGGATCGGTTACAATTACTGAGCCATCCTTTGACGTGATAGTAAAACTCGCATGCCCGTTCCATTTGATTTTCATTGCATTCTCCTTATATTTAAAATTCCATTGCCGGATTTTCCCTTGCGCCCTGTGCAGGTTTTTACAGATAATACATTTCCTCATCAACCACAGGAGGCCGGTCGCGAAGAAGATTATATGTCTTTTCCCTGAAACTGAAGGGGTCTTCACTCTCCAGAAGATCCCCCATCTCAGCCTCTATCTGCTCAGGGTCTTCTCCGGCTTCCATCCTTGAAAGTGCCTCCTCCATGCCCGGTCCCAGATTAAGTCCTGTCATGTCGGAAAGCTTTCTCATGAGATTCGCGGCCTGCCTGGGATCGTTTTCATCCATTCTTTCCGCTTCACTTGCCAGCAGGTTCATGGCCTGTTCCATTCGCGATTCATCCATACCGGGAACCGGCATTTCCTCTTCTCCTTCACCCCTGTTTTTCAATGTGGCAAACCGTGACATTTGCCTTTCCAGTTTGGTCTTTTTACATTTCGGACAATTCGGGACCTTTTCCACATTCACGGAGCCGGAAAAGAAATTGAATATCATATGACATTTTTTGCAGTAGAATTCATAAATCGGCATAAACAGTAATCCTTTTTCATATTTTATCTGATTGAAATTCAAGGTTTATTCCCCTTTAGCAGGGAGAAAAGGTTTTAATATACGAGGTCTCAATTATAGTAATTTTCAAAATTCATGCAATAAAAAAAATGGCTATATTCGAATTTCTCAAAAGGCATAACTCGTTTATTTTAAATTATCATTCTGAGTATTCTAAATTGGCACTCTGAGTATTTTAACAGTTGTCAAAAGTATGTTAGGTGCAACTATTTTAGGAGGAA
>CAZJOB010000199.1:0-6561 GCA_964547435.1 uncultured Desulfatiglans sp.
ACAAATACTGATAAACAGTAAAACGAAAGAGGTTCCTATTGTTTTTTCTGCCAAACAGGATCTTATGTCTGGGTTATGAGACAAATAATATTATGTCGCCCCTACGGGGCTTTGTTTTGTTTGATAATGTGTTTTCTATTAACATACCACCCCTTCAGGGGTTAAAAAACAGTGTCCTGATCTATGGATAATAAATAACAGCACCGGAGGTGCGGTATGTTAATAGCGCTATGTGTGCGTTATTTTTTATCAGCCCCATCGGGGCGACATGTTAATCACCACTTATGCAGATCTCCGATGGTGTTGTGGATATCTAAATGGTGTTTAAGTCTTATTTTTACCCACAAATTCTTATGAGGAGCCTTAAAAATTAAGAATATGGCGCTTTCTGCCGATGTATCAGATATGAATTCTTATAAGGAGAATTATTATGCAAATAAGTCCGTCCGGAACAGGGATTTCGTCTATGGCGGCACAGGCAGCGGCAATCAAGGGGGCGCAGATTCAGGATGAGGTAAGTGTCAGGCTTCTGGCAGATTCGCTGAAGATACAGGAAGATCTTATGGCAGGTCTTCTAAAGTCGCTGGGAATAGGTCAGAATGTTGATGTCGTTGCCTGATCATGCAAACGGCTCTTTTGACGGAAATTATGCTGATATTTAACAGGACATTATGTTATGAGAATTGAACAGTCAAACATATATATGGTATCTGAAAGGAACATGATAAGCAGGGTTGAGGAGCGGGAATCCCTGAGTGTCATGATTAATCCCGTTAGAAACAATAATGAAAATGATACAGTAAACATATCGGGACAGGCAAGGTGTAAGTCTGAAAAGTGCGGCGCAGAAGATGACGCCCTGAAGGAAAGCGATGTTAATGATCTGAAGATGCTTCTCAGGAAGCTCCTTGCCGAACTGCTTTCGGGGAGAAAGGTCAGGCTTCTTGATGCCTCTGATTTCGGAAAGAAGGCTGAAGATGCCGATCAGACCGAAGAAGATGTTCAGGAAGCGGCAGGCCCTGAATCCCAAAGACAGGGTTGGGGCATATCTTATGATTATCAGAAATCAAGCTATGAAAAAGAGAATGTTTCCTTTACTGCCTCCGGGATAATCAAGACCGTTGACGAAAAAGAAATAGAATTCTCTCTTCATCTTGAAATGGACAGGGAATACTACTCATATGAGTCACTCAGCTTTCGAGCAGGAGACGCGGCCCTGGTGGACCCCCTTGTGATAAATTTCAATGGGACCGCTGCTCAACTGTCGGATGTGAAGTTCCTTTTTGATCTTGATTCGGACGGCATAGATGAGGAGATGCCTGTCTTGAGTCCCGGAAGCGGTTTTCTGGCAATCGACATGAATGGTGACGGCCGGGTAAACAACGGAAGCGAACTGTTTGGCCCGCAGACCGGAAACGGCTTTTTAGAACTGTCAGCGCATGACCTGGATGCCAATAGCTGGATTGATGAAAATGATCCTGTCTATAACCGGCTCTTTGTCTGGACCATGAATAATGAAGGTAATTCGAATCTGAAAAGCCTTTATGAAAGCGGAATAGGCGCTATAAACACAGGAAATCTGTCCACCATGTTTGATCTTAAAGGAAACGGGAATGAACTGCTCGGACAGACTGTCAGGACCGGCGTCTATTTAAACGAGATCGGAACAGCGGGAACTATTCAGCAACTGGATCTGGCCGTCTAGATAGTGCCCATCCAGAAACGGCCCTTTTGAACAATCTCTGCGTCACACTCAGATTGTAATCCTCGAAATACTTCAATGTATTCCTGTGGTACAACCTTCGCGTTCCTTGACCTTGTTCAAAATTTCTCGTTTCTGGATGGGCGCTAGATATCAGTCATTCTGTCTTTTTTATCCATCATTCCAAAGGGTCGGCAGTCCATGAGAAAGAAAGGCCTGTCTATCCTTGTTATGGTCAGAGGACAATGGGGAAACCTGTCCGGGCA
Source organism: uncultured Desulfatiglans sp. (assembly GCA_964547435.1). Taxonomy (GTDB): domain Bacteria; phylum Desulfobacterota; class DSM-4660; order Desulfatiglandales; family HGW-15; genus CAZJOB01. Next base: position 1,969 of record CAZJOB010000199.1, read on the forward strand.
GAGAACAGCGGTCGGTTTATTGATAACATAAACCTCCTCTTCTTTGCCGAGCGAGAATTCCGCCTCACCGCCCAGATCGTTCAGATTATTCGGGTCTGACCCCAGGAAAAACAGGATCTCGGGCATGGGATGTACATGAGGGGCCCATGGATTTGGGCCGAAGCGGTATGGGGCCTTTTTAAGGGTTTCAAACAGCAGCATAAATCTGTTTTCCAGACCCCTGCCCTCAATAACTGCCAGATGGCCGCCTGAATCATCCCTGTTTGTGGGGCCGTATGACCACGGCCCCTTGCGTATGAAGCCGATGCTCTGTTTCATTTCTCCTGTCTTTGACATGAATCTCGCGTAATTTCCCGCCTTTTTGTCTGTCTTAAAGACCTTTTCGTTGTATTTTTTTTTATATGATATCTCTATATACAAAAATTTCCTGTCGATCCTGTTTATGGTGGCCGGGTAGTGGGGTGTTCCCTTTGGAACAAACACGGCAGTTGATGTGGTTATAATGTGCCTCTCCAGGTCTTCTCCCAGGCAGAGTTCGATCTCGGAATCCAGGTCACCGATGTCATCGGTGTCAACGCCAAGCCATAACATTACCTGATCAAAATTATGGGTATGGGGTTTTCCGGGGTTTCTGCCTGTTTTTCCCGGGGCCGCGTAGGTCCCTATCTCGATCTCAAGATCAATACCCATGAATTCACTGGTGATCCTGGCGCCCTGCCTGTAAAAATCCGGCCTGCTCTCATTGAATGAAAGTGGCATAACATATTTTGCATATTTTCTTTTGGCCATTTTTTCTGCTCCTTCGTGATTTATCTGCTATCTAAAATGTGTGTGCAGTATTTGTCAAAGGGGGCTCCGGCAGATACCTATTCAAACATGGGGATACAATCTCACTGAGAGGGATCTATTCACAGGTCAGCTCAAAGCCTTCTTGGGAGCACTTAACCGGAATATCGTAGTAACCTCCCCCGGGTTTCCGTGACAGAGACACCGCCACAGTAATATTATGCCTGTCTTTTGGCAACTCGCGTTCTTTTGTCTCAATCCCATTATTATAAATCACACGGCGGGGCCAGAAAACGAGGTTTGTCTGATCAAAGCGTGAATTTTCATCAATAACTTTAAGTTGTTCTTCCTCCGGCACGATTACTGTAAAGGTAAGATTGAATTGGTAAAATGCATAAAATCGAGTTCCCAAAAGGGATGAATCGGTTTTTTCACCAATCTTAAATTTTTCATAGACCTCTGAAAAGGGTATGTTCCCCCATTCCATATACTCCTGCGGTTTACCGGTTTCAACCAGGATGTCACCATTCCCCATAGTGTCATTACCAACCGTGCCCCCGCCCCCTGTCTTCAATGGAAGATACCTGGGCCGCAATTCCGTGGTTGTTGCGACATTTTGCTGGACTGTCCAGATATTTCCTGTTTCTGAATAGATTCGTGAGTACTCTATTATGACTTCCAGACCGTTTTCCGCCCAGGAGTTGACGGCCAGGTCATACTCAACCTCCAGGTTGGAAGCAAGATCGGTGGCATGGATAAACGGGACATAACCGGCGAGTGTAAAGGTACGGCTGCTTCCGGGGGGAATGTTGCATGTTAGTTCTTCCTCTTCCATAAATTCTTCTTCAATTGGTTGTGAGCCTTCAGTCTCATTCGAAGCCTGTACATCATTATCCGCCGGACCGGAAGAACATCCATGGAACAAAAAAACATATACAAAAATTAAAAAACAAATATTACAGATTCTGCCTTTGTACATAACCATACTCCTATGATAATCCCCGCACATCCCTGAAGAACCATTCTGTGCATATCGATTCCTAATTCTTGTTTTAAAGAGAGAAAAGGTATTACTATATTAAGCAAATATATGTAATTAGGTCTGAATATATGAGAATCGAAGACAGGATGTCAAGGCAAATAAGGATTTCCTTTGCTCCTGATAATTTTCTGCGGCGGCAGTTACTTAAATTGTTAAAAAACAATTGATTTAGAAATGTCATGAAGTATAATCACAAATCCCGTTTTAATAAATCTTAACAGGAAGAGGAAATTATGAAAATAACCAAAATCGAATGTATCCCGCTTTCCATGCCCTTTGCAAAACCCGTTGTGATGTCGGGTGGGGTGGAGGCCTGTTCTGATATCATCTTTTTAAAGGTTCACACCGATGAGGGCATTACAGGCATTGCCGACTCGGGCGGAACATCGCCATGGTACCAGGGCGAGAGCCAGGATTCCATGATACATAACATCTGCAGGGTCTATGGCCCCCGGTTTCTTCTGGGGGAAGATCCCTTTAATATTGAAAAGATTATGGCCGGGCTTGATTTTGCGGCCAGGGGAAATAACCAGTCAAAGGCTGTGGTTGATTATGCGCTGCACGATATAATGGGAAAGGCCCTGGGTGTTCCTGTTTATAAACTGCTTGGGGGCAAGACAAATGAAAAAATACCTCTTGGATTTGTGATGTCTTCCGGAACCCCGGAAGAGGTAGCTGCTGAGGGCGTGAGGCTGGTAAAAGCAGGGTTTAAATGTCTTAAACTCAAGGTAGGCGCTGCCGAGGGGGATGGCGATGTGGACATCATCGCGGCGCTTCGCGAGGCGGTCGGGCCCGACGTCAAACTGCTTATTGACGCGAACGGCGGATGGCATTACATACAGGCCCTGCATATCTTAAAGAAGGTGGAAAAATATAATCTCTATGAGGCGGAACAGCCTGTCCCCTACTGGGATATTGAAGGGCTCGCACGTCTTAGAAAAAGGGTGAATATACCGGTGTTTGCGGATGAGGCGGTCACGGAGATAAGTGATCTGTTAAGGGTAATAAAACTTGAGGCTGCCGATGGATTTTTCATGAAGATGGCCAAGGCTGGAGGCATACTCAAGGCAAAAAGGTGGGCCGCCATAGCAAAGGCGGCAGGGCTCCCCCTGATGGTAGGTTGCATGATAGATTCAGGTCTTGGGACGGCTGCCGCGGCGCATTTTCTGGCGGCAAATGAGTGGACCGGCAAGATAGAACACGGAATCCTGGGACCTCTGCACCTTTATGATTATACTGACACTGTCAGCAATCCCATCACCAGTGACCTTGCCCTTAATGTGCCCAGGTATGAGGACGGATGCATCTATGCCCCTGATGGTCCCGGACTGGGTATAGATCTAAATGAGGAAATGGTGCCAAAGTTAAAGACGCAGGGGAAAAATACTGTGGTGATTGAAAAGTAAAAACTAAAAAAAAGGAGGTCCGCATATGAAAGAACGGACATTGTCGATTATTAAACCCGATGGGGTTGAGAGGAATCTGATCGGGGAGGTTATTAAAAGAATTGAAGCACGAAAAATCAGGATCATTGCGGCTAAAATGATTCATATGACCAAGAAGCAGGCCAAAGGTTTCTATGCTGTACATGAAGGTAAACCATTTTATGAGAGTGTAACTGACTTTATGTCATCAGGACCCTGCATGGTAATGGTGCTCGAAGGGGAGGATGCCATCAAAAATTACAGGGACCTGATGGGCGCCACGAATTATAAAAATGCCGAGGAGGGAACCATAAGAAGGGAATTCGCGACCGACATTGAGAAAAATGTTGTCCATGGTTCTGATTCACCGGAGACAGCAAGGTTTGAGATAGGGTATTTCTTTAATTCACTGGAGATATCAAGAATATAAAAAAAGCATGATCTATTCCAGTGCCTTATCATGTATATGTATAAAGGTCCCTGGAATAGACCATAATATTCCGATTATTCCTCAGTCTTTTTCTCGCCCTTTAATTCCCTGATCTCTTCTTTCAGGTTTTCGACCTCATTTTTCAGGCTGGCTGTATCATCGTCGATGCTATCCGAAGAGGTCTTGTCTTTCAGCTCTTCCATTCCGAGGTATGCTGCCAGAGCGCCACCCATAATAAAAAGAGCGGGCAGTGTACCCTTAAGCACAACTAAAAAATCAATACGCCATATATAAAGGAAAACAATTCCCAGCACTAATGCTGCAACACCGCCGATAAGAGATACCATATAAATTTCCTCCTTGTATTATGTATGTTCGCTTTTTTCCTTCTATTTTATATATTACTCTGATATCATAAACGCAAAATAGCATCAATAGATTAATGAATATTTTTTAAAAGTCAAACAAAACCATGCGATTATTCAGTGTTCATGTCATTTATTCAATTAATAATCGAATAATCCTAATTTTTGATATAAAACATTATTAAATTAAATATAAATTATATTTGCATGATTATGAAAACTTTTTAATATATTTTTTTATTATAGTTGATAAAAAAACCAACGTCCGGATTGATATTTCATGAGAAATGGAGATAATTTTAGTATTTCAAAGAATCTAAGAGTATTTTTAATGTAAAACCATATTATACCCTGTTATTGTATTTAATCGGTCATTATGTCTATTGTAATATTTTTAATAAATTTCTATTCTCCATGATTCGGTTTTTTCAGGATTCTGCCAGCGTAGCTCAGATGGTAGAGCAGCTGATTTGTAATCAGCGGGTCGGGGGTTCGATTCCCTTCGCTGGCTCCAAGTGGGAGTAGATATGGAGAGGTTCCCGAGTG
>CAZJOB010000200.1:0-5725 GCA_964547435.1 uncultured Desulfatiglans sp.
ATCGGAGATGTAGAAAAAGGTTTTGCCGAAGCGAACCGTGTTATAGAGTATCAGATTGAAAGGGCTATGAATTCCCCCGCGGGTGTGGAAGCAATGGTATGTGTGGCACAGTGGAGAGACGATTTTCTTGATCTGTGGGTGCATCATCAGGCCAATCCTCAAAGAAACCTTACCACTTCAGGGATGAGCATGGGAGGACCTGCCGCGGGAATGCCCTTCATGGGAGGCATGTCTGGTTCCGGTCAGGAAAACGCTGCCGGAGCCAGTACCCACTGGTCCAAAATCACCATAAAATTCCCCTACCAGGGGTCCTGGTTCGGGGGGCTGGCATGGCTGGCCTACTCAGATCTTTTTATTAAACTTGCCGTAATACTAGCCAAAAGAGCTCACGGCAGGCCGTTGAAGCTTTTATACGACGAGAGCAGTTTCTATTGCGGAGGAGATGAAGCAGGAACCTATTCCTGCAAGGTCGGCGCAAAAAAAGACGGCGCCATTACCGCCTGCCACTGGCATATGGTCGGAGTGCGTAATCCTGCCGTTGACAAGACTTATGAATGTACAAAGATCCCCAATATTCGCGGCACCCAGACATGGGCATTTACCAACAAGGGTCACCAGACGTGTTTTCGTCACGGGGCGGCTTGCTGCGTCCCCCACAATGTCATGTTTGATATGGTAGCAGCGGAATTCGGGCTTGATCCGACAGAGGTCGCGCTGATCAATGACGGGTGCCAGGGACACGATTGGGACTGGGTAACGCAATATCAGAAAGAAAACGGGTTTCCACAGAGGCACAGCCTCAGGGAAGTTATTGAGACAGGAAAGAAGGCCATAGACTGGGACCGCAAGTGGCATGCCCCCGGTGAAAAGCGACTCAAAAACAACCGAATGCACGGTATGGGATTTACTTCCATCAACGTGTGGCATTGGGGACGCGGCGCCATGTCTTTTGTCAGCAATTCCTACGCCTGCCTGATGTTGCAGGACGGGAAGGTCACTATTATCGGGCTAAGGTGCAATATGGGTACAGATACCGAATCCGGTTATCGCCATTGCGTGGCTGCCGAACTGGGTATGAAGTATGAAGATGTGATCATTCAGCAGCAGCATTCGGACAACAGCGCCTATTGCCTGGCCCAGCCTGCCGGTTCCACTGGAACAGTAAATGCCACCTTTCAGTTGATCATTGCAGCCAGAGAGCTTAAGCAAAAAATACTGGAGGCGGCGGCGCCTGCAATGAGGGGAGGGATGGGATTTATGTTTAATATGGGTGCTGAATCAAAGTCCTCCCGGAGCCCGGACCCTGCTGATTATGATATCATTGACAGCTATGTTTTCGAGAAGGCCAAACCGGAAAACCGGCGGCGCCTCAGTCAGGCTGTGGGTGGTTTTATGCAGACAAATCCCATAATCGTGCACCCGGATGCCGGTTCGCCTATTACTATGATGTCGAACGGGATTATGGGTGAAGAAAATTATGTCATGGGCAGACAGGCCCACTTTATGGAAGTGGAGGTAGATGTGGAGACCGGAGAAGTTGTCGTTACCCATCTGGTATGCGTAAATGATATCGGTCATCTGTTCAACCGTCGCGGAGCCGAGGCCCAGCAGTATGGCGGAGCGATTATGGGTCTGGGGAGAAGCGCGACCGAAGAAAAAATCTTTTGCCCGAAAACAGGTGTGGGGTTGAACTTTGACCACATCAACTACCACCTGGGAACAATGAACGACTACCCGACCACTGATTGTCATATTGTTGAGACCCACCTGGGATACGGCACATACGGCGCGTTTGGAATCGGGGAGAATATCGGCGCCGCGCTGTCCGGAATCACCTCCGGAGCAATATACAATGCCACAGGAAAGTGGGTTCTTGACTGTCCAACCACTCCCGACAAGGTGCTTAAGGCCCTGGGAAAGATATGACGAATGGGATATCCTGGTTTGTTTAATCCACATCGGTATCGAAAAAATCAATGGGAGCATCCATGAAAAACGGAGGATTCAAATGGAGTGGAAGCTGAACTTCTTTGATGATGACATTCTGGAGATAAAGGCTCACGGCACTTTTTCCAATGACTCTTTAATAAGAATGTGCGAGCGTATTGTCATGGACACCAGATGGAAGCCGGGCATGTATGCTATAGCTGATTTTAGAGAAGTGAACGCCAAAGGAATGAAACTTGGGGATCTCTTTATATCACGCGATATACACCTTCAATTCGACAATATGGCAGGTAAAGGAAAGGTCGCGGTAATTCTCGACAGCAATCCGGGGATGATATTAAGCCAGGCCTACATAAAACTGGCGAACATATATGTCAAATCCGAACTGAAGTCTTTTACAGACTACGAGGAAGGCATGAAATGGCTCAGGATCAGGGAGTAACGGGCCGGCTCAGGAGCAGCGTGGTTTTTACGCTGGCACCTGAAGCCGGGGGTTCAAGCATTTTTGATTGCTATTTATCAATAGCGTGAATTTGATACCTACTTATTATTTGTGCAGGTAAAAAGGAAGACCGACCCTGAAAAATCGCCCAGGGAATTTCCGGATTACGAAGTTGTAATTGACAGGGCCAATCTCCCTGCAGGGGTGATAATTGAAGAAAAGATATAACCATTCAGGAAATATGTCCATGCTGGCAAATTTTTAAATGATGGTGTAAGTCGCCATAACCCCTTGAATTTACATCATTTAGTAATTTTGGCAATATTGCCATTTTCCCCAAATAGCATCTGGAATGGCTGTAACTTCCTGATATAATGAGGAAAAGCAGAAATTGACAAACCCCCAAATGAGTGACGATTGAAGAGAAATTTTACCATTTAGCCGAAATGGCAATGCTGCCATTTTTACTAAATGATGGTGAAAAACACCATAACCAATTGAAATTACATGAATTGGCAGGAAGACCGGCTCAGGTATTTTGCCGGCTATGTTATTAATAAGTTGGAGGAAAAATGGAGACTAAAATAGCTGTTTTCAAAGGCAAGGAAATCAGGAAGACAATCCATAATGATGAATGGTGGTTTTCAGTTGTTGATGTATGCGCAGTTTTAGCTGAAAGCGCTGATCCTGGAGCATACTGGAGAAAACTGAAACAAAGGCTTAAAGCTGAAAGTAGTGAAGTCGTGACATTTTGTCACGGGTTGAAATTAATTGCACCTGACGGTAAATTCAGGGAAACCGATTGCGCCAACACAGAAGGCGTTTTCCGCATCATCCAGTCTATCCCCTCTCCAAAGGCAGAGCCCTTCAAACGATGGCTGGCAAAGGTGGGTTATGAGCGAGTGAAGGAGATAGAAGACCCGGAGCTTGGGACAAAAAGAACGCGTGAGTTATACAAGGCTAAGGGCTATTCCGATGACTGGATAGAAAAAAGGATGAGGGGTATAGCCATTAGGGATGAACTTACTGGCGAGTGGAAAAAAAAGGAAGTGAATCAGGAAAAGGAATACGCCATACTAACCACAGAGATAGCAAAAGCAGCCTTTGGCGTGACACCTACAGAGCATAAAAAAATCAAGGGGCTAAAAAGAGAAAATCTTCGGGACCACATGACTGACCTTGAGCTGATCTTTTCCATGTTGGGTGAAGCTGCGACAACAGAAATAACTCGCGTTGATGATGCTAAAGGATTCCTGGAAAGCAAACGTGCTGCTCATAAAGGTGGAGAGGTTGCCGGGAAGGCAAGAAAGGACCTGGAACAAAAAACAAGCAAGAAGGTTGTATCATCAAAAAACTATCTGGCTATACCTGAAAAGAAGCAAAAAAGACTCACTGATAGAACTTAAGTAAAAATTTGATCTATTTAGGAGGACAACATGCCAGAACAAAAAGACAATGACTCCCCCAAACTTATTCCAGCACATGGCGGATACCGTGACCTCAAGGCATACAAAAGGAGTTTTTAAAAGAAGGGGGTTTTACTGAAAGGCTTTACCGGGCAAGAACAGAGGCAAGAAAATGGAACAAACCGAAATAAAATACTCTGAAGAAGATCTTCTGCCCCTTTCAGGGCTTCAACATCTGCTTTTTTGCGAAAGGCAGTGCGCCCTTATTCACATTGAGCAGGCATGGGCGGAAAACAGGCTTACTGCCGAAGGCCGGATCATGCATGAAAGGGTTCATGATGCGGACATGGTTTCCAGGGGAGATGTAAGAATTGAATATGCCATGCCCCTGCGTTCTCTGAAACTGGGGCTTATAGCAAAAGCGGATGTGGTTGAATTTCATCGGAAAAGAGACGATGAAAAAACAGGGACTGAAACATGGCAGCCGTTTCCTGTTGAGTACAAGCATGGCAAACCTAAAAAAGACGATTCAGACAAGGTGCAGCTTTGCGCTCAGGCAATGTGTCTTGAAGAGATGCTTGATGTTACAATAAACGAAGGCGCCATATTTTACGGAAAGACACGAAGGAGACAGGATGTTGTGTTTGACGAAAAACTGAGAAACTTGACAAAGGATACAGCCAGACGTTTTCATAATCTTGTAGAAAGCGGGCAGACTCCAAAACCTGTCTTTTCGAAAAGATGTGAAAGCTGTTCAATGTATGACATTTGCCTTCCCAGGGCAGTAGAGAAGGCCATGTCCATAAAAGATTATCTGGCTGATGTAAAGGGGCAGTTATGAAAAAACTTTTGAATACACTTTTTGTGACCACCCAGGGAGCATACCTTTCCAAGGAAGGTGAAACGGTTCTCGTGAGCGTTGAAAAAGAGACACGGCTCAGGGTACCGGTTCACACCCTGGGGGGCATTGTCTGCTTTGGCAATGTAATGTGCAGCCCATTTTTAATGGGGTTCTGTGCTGAAAAGGACGTAACAATCAGTTTTTTATCCGAACAGGGCAGGTTTCTGGCTCGTGTAAAGGGGCCGGTATCGGGCAATGTGCTTTTGAGACGCGAACAATACAGAAAAGCGGATGACATGGATTTCTCCGCGCAAATGGCAAAATATTTTCTCACGGGAAAGCTGGCCAACTGCCGCACAGTGCTTAACCGGGCGATCAGGGATCATTCCGAAAAAGTGGATTTAAATGCTGTTGAAGAGGCATCCAAAAGAATAGGTTATTCCCTTGAAGCACTTCAATCCGGTCTTCCTCTGAATGGCATTCGCGGTATTGAAGGCGATGCGGCCCATATCTATTTCAGCGCCTTTGATCACCTTATAGTGGCGCAGAAGGAGGATTTTTCTTTTAAGGAAAGGAATCGCAGACCTCCTCTCGACAAGGTCAACTGCCTTTTATCTTTCCTTTACACGCTTCTCATGCATGATGTGCGCTCCGGCCTGGAGTCAGTGGGACTTGACCCGGCTGTAGGCTTTCTGCACAGGGATCGCCCCGGCAGACCGGGCCTGGCCCTGGATATGATGGAAGAATTCCGGCCTTTTATCGCGGATCGATTGACCCTGTCTCTGATTAATCTCAATCAGGTCCGGCCTGATGGATTCAAGAACATGGAATCCGGCGCGGTTCTGATGGATGATGAAACAAGGAAAACTGTTCTGGTTACATATCAGAAGAGAAAACAGGATGAGATAATGCACCCTTATCTCGGAGAAAAGGTGAAGATAGGACTGCTGTTTCACGTTCAGGCGCTATTGCTGGCACGTTTTTTAAGGGGGGACCTTGACGGGTATCCGGTATTTATCTGGAGGTAGAACAAAATGCTTGTTGTTATTTGTTATGATGTTTCGACCCTTGAGCCGGCAGGCCAGAGAA
>CAZJOB010000200.1:5765-6539 GCA_964547435.1 uncultured Desulfatiglans sp.
GTTTGAGTGTGAGGTGGACCCCGCACAGTGGACTGTCCTGCGGCAGAAGCTTTTGGATATAATTGATCTGGAAGAAGACAGCCTGAAGTTCTATTTTCTCGGCGCAAACTGGAGAAGAAGAATAGAACAGATTGGCATTAAAAAGACCTATGATCCTGATGAACCAATGATTATTTAATTGTCTGCGAACCACAAGCTCACAGACCGAAGAAAAGACTGAGCGCCTTGATGGATATAGCAAATAGGACATTTTAAAAGATGACTGGTTCGCATTTTATTTTTTGCCTGAAAAAACAATGAGTTATATTTTTGTTCTTTGACAATTGAATAGATTCGCGCAATAAATTTTCGAGGTTCGCAAAAAGTCGTTTATTTTTTTAATTTTTACAATGATTTAGAAGTCTATAGTCGCCCCCTACGCGGGGGCGTGGATTGAAACGTTTACAGCCTCTGCATTTTTGCCCTCGATCCTGGGTCGCCCCCTACGCGGGGGCGTGGATTGAAACAATTTTTTCTAATAGCAGGTCCCTGAGCCCGCGGTCGCCCCCTACGCGGGGGCGTGGATTGAAACCCGTGTTCAACCAGGTAAGAGAGCGTACCGATTAGTCGCCCCCTACGCGGGGGCGTGGATTGAAACAACCCATACCTCGCCTACAGCGTTAGATGTAGCAGTCGCCCCCTACGCGGGGGCGTGGATTGAAACTGGATCTGCCGCAAACCATGCAAACATCCGCACAGTCGCCCCCTACGCGGGGGCGTGGATTGAAACTCTCT
>CAZJOB010000201.1:0-6539 GCA_964547435.1 uncultured Desulfatiglans sp.
TCCCAATTCATTTTTAAGCTGGTGGTCCCACCCTTCAGGGACATGAAGGCCGAAAAGAGAATGCCAGAAGGTCTGAACATCCTGAGCAAGAGAAGAAGGGCCGACAACACCGATCTCAAGCTGAATCTTATCGTATCGATTACTGCCCTGGTTGGCCATAAGGCCGAACCCCATATAAAGCCACCCTGCGTATGGCCGTTCAGAGTAAACCGGAGCTGAGGTATAGGTGTTTTCTGGGGTATAAATATTCTGCCCGATAATAAAGCTGGCCCTTCCCTCCAGCTTGCCGTCCGGATCAATGATACCCTTTTTTGAGTCAAACCACGGCAGTTTGTCCGCCCATTTGGTAATTGTCTTGGAAGGACCTGTGTAATATTCTATTCTTGTCCCATGAGAAAAATGCCGGTCCGTGCCGCCACCGAAAAAATCGTTTTCAAATTGAAAGCTCAATACATAATCATCTTCTTCCGCAAAAGACAAAGCAGGCCATATAAAGAAACAGGCTGTTAAGAGTAGAAGGATAAATGATTTCAAATTTGACATGGATAACTCCGCTTTTGCTGAAAACAAAAAATGATTAACAAATATCATGTTGATCCTGTTAATCCTGTCTGGTTAATTTAGATTCATACACCTGTTCATGCTACGGCGTGTAAAGGATAACCAGGCATCTTGTTATTTCACTGCCCAGGTTTTTCAGCTTGTGGGGTATCTCTGAATTATAATGCATGCTTTCATTCACCTTGAGAAGATGAACCTTATTATCCAGGGTCAGTTCCAGGCTTCCCTCCATGACATAAACAAACTCCTCGCCTTCATGTTTATATGCCACAGGTTTGTGTGCCTGACGGGGCTCTATTGTGATCATAAAACCCCTCAAATGCTGGTTTTCAGCCCCCGGCGTCAGGGTCTGGTAGGCATAATTCTTTGTCCTCTTGATAAAGGCCTGGGCCCTTTTGTCCTGAATCGCGGCCTTCTCCTCTTCACGAAGAAAGGTCCCCGGATCAACATCGAGTGCATTTGAGAGTTTCAGCAAAAAACCGACTGATGGGACAACCTCATTTTTTTCCACCTGCTGAATGAAATCGGGAGATTGATCGGTTTTCTGGGCCAGATCTTCCAGGGTCCATTCGTGAGATTCTCTGAGTTTTTTAATCTTTTCACCAAATCCATTGCCGGCCTCCGGTATTTTTTCTCCGCTGAGAACATCAGCAAGGTCACGCATTACGATCTTTTTGACGCGTTTTGTGATAACAGGAAGTATGCTTTGGGCATCAGCAACAATACCTGTATCCGCCATGTCAAAGATCGGTGAATTAGGATCTCTGTTTATAGCAACTATCCGGTTTGACTCAATAATTCCGGCTGTATACTGTACTGCCCCGGAAGTGCCGACAGTAATCAACAGGTCCGGCCTGATTGTTTTTCCGGTCTGCCCTATTAACCTTTCTTCATCCACCCAGTGTTTCATAACCGGTGGACGCGTGGCGCCGACTTCTCCCCCAAGGGCTGCGGCCAGACGTCTGATCATGCCGAATCCCCCGGCGTTAACAACTCCCGCGCCTCCCACAACAACTGTCTTTGCCTCTTCCAGTTTGCGCTGATCCGCCTGCTCAGGCATACTGGACAGCCTGATCATTTTTTTTGTTATATCTATCTTATTCAGCCTGATTTTTTCTATTTTGCCGGGATCACCCTTTACCTCGCATATCTGAAATGAATGAGGTTGAACAGTAATAAAACCTGTAGTCGATGGATCAGTAAAGGTCAACCTGGCCATTATTTCACCACCCCATGACGGGCATCCGGCCACGATGTTTTCATCAACAACATTCAACTCCACACAATCGGCGATCAACCCTGAATTGTTCATAACCGCGCAGCGTGCGGCTATCTCACGGCCAAAGTCCGAAAGGCTGAAGAGCACTGCCCTGGGCGATCTTTTATGAATAATCTGACTCAGAGCCGACGCCTGAATGTCGGGCATGAAAATATCAAGATCGGGATGCTCAACTGCGAGCACCTCGTCGGCCCCTTTTGAGATACAGATTTCCAAGGCCGTGTCTATAGAAATACCGGATATATCTTCTCTATCCTGATTCTGTCCCTTCCCGCTGTCTCCAATACCGGTCAGAACCGCCACACTCCTGCCGGACAGAGATTGAGCAAGTTCTCTGCCCCCTGCCAGCACTCTCATTGACAAATCAAAATATTTTTGATTTCGAAGATCAATATAAACCCATATATCGTTAGTAATCTCTTTCATAAAATCTATCCCACATGTCCGGCTTCTCTGAGTATTCCTACAAGCTCTGCTGCCTGTTCTTCAACCGAACCGGCTATGAATTCACATTTTCTCTTTCTTTTTACTTTACTCATGGAAACTACTTTTGTTGGCGATCCCTTCTCTCCGACCTCTTCTTCTGCCAGTTCAAGATCTCTGATGGTCATTCTTTCAAAAACACCTTTTTTAAAGGCATTTTCTATCATTGGAAGGGATGCATCTCTGGGCGAAACCGCTCGCGGATGTATGGATATTGCCCCGGGAAGAGACATCTCAAAGACCTCCAGATATTCATCCATTCTTCTTTGAGCCGTTATTTTTGAATCTCTTAAACTGACCTCGCACACACCCGTGACAATGGGCAGACCAAGGCGCACAGCGGTCTGGGGACCCACCTGGCCAGTGTCGCTGTCTGATGTCCTGGCGCCGAAAATAATCAGGTCAAAGGGTTTCAACCTGTTTATGGCTGCTGCAATGGTCTTTGACGTAGCCAGTGTATCCGCTCCCGCGAATGCCCTGTCCGATACAAGAACAGCCCTGTCAACACCCATTGCAAGGGCCTCGTACAGGGCCTGGGCTCCCACCTTAGGCCCCATGGAAACGGCGGTTACACTGCCCCCATATTCCTCCCTCAGTTTTAAGGCCGTTTCAATGGCCGGCCTGTCGTATGGATTAAGGACACAGTTGTCTATTGTCCTGACAACCCGCCCATCAGGAGCGTCAAGAATGACTGATTTAATACAGATGATGATGTTGAGGTTCATGACATATTAATCCTATATATAAACTTTTGAGATTTGACTAAAAAACAGTCTGTTATTGGCCGGTATAAGGTCTACGGTTTACGGTGTACGGAAAAACATCAATCAAATCATAATCCCGGCGCCATAGACCGTAGACCTTACACCTGGTACCGTATACCTTGTTTTTATTTATATTCCTCCACCACACTGCGGGCGATGACAACTCTGTGAATCTCCGAGGTGCCCTCATATATACGCGTTACCCTCGCGTCCCTGTAATAACGTTCAACAGGATATGATTTGACATACCCGTATCCTCCATGTATCTGAACCGCCATGTCGGTTACTTTGGTGGCAATTTCCGAGGCATAGAGTTTGGCCATAGCAGACTCCTTTGAAAAGGACTGCCCGCTGTCCCTTTTTACCGCGGCCTGATATATAAGAAGCCTGGCTGCTTCAACCTGTGTTGCCATTTCAGCTATCATTGCCTGAACAGCCTCATGCTGTGAAATAGGCACCTTGAATTGCCGTCTCTGTATGCTGTATTTCACGGCCTCATCCATTGCTGCCTGGGCCACTCCCAGGGCCTGGGCGCCTATTCCCATTCTGCCTGTGTCAAGCGCCGCCATGCCGATCTTCATGCCGTCTCCTTCCCTGCCGAGAAGGTTTTCAACCGGCACCCGGCAGTCATACAAACGTATTGAAGATACTGGATTTGCACGGTTTCCGGAAAGGTCTTCCAGGTCTCCCACCTCAAAGCCGGGAGTGCCACGCTCAACGACAATAACACTGAGCCCTCTGTGACCTGCCGACGGATCGGTCTTGGTAAATATCAGACAGGTATCCGCCACTCCTCCGTTGGTTATAAGCACCTTATTCGCATTAACGACATAATGGTCGCCATCCCGGATTGCAGTTGATTCCACTCCGGACGCATCAGAACCAACATTGGGTTCTGTAAGGCAGAATGCCCCGATCTTTTCCCCTTTAGCCAGTGGCGGCGCCCACCTTTTTTTCTGTTCTTCTGTCCCGAATGCAACCAGGGGATAGACAGCAACGCTGTTATGCACAGTAACGCACAGGCCCAGCCCTGAACATGCGCGTGATATCTCTTCAATAATAATGCAGTAACTGACACTATCCAAACCAGCCCCGCTCAGTTCCTCGGGCGCCTGTATTCCAAAATAGCCCAGCTTGCCCATCTTTTCCACCACTTCCCATGGAAACCGGGCCTCCTGGTCGATATCCCTGGCAATCGGCAGAATCTCCCGTTCACAGAAGGATCGCACCGAGCGGCGAATGATATGGTGTTTTTCAGTTAAAAATAGCATGTGCTGTTGCTTTCTATGAATTTATGTAGTTAAGCCATCAGCTAAAACGTTTTTAAGTAAAAGCTTTGCGTAATGGTGTTCGGTTTAAGGTTCAAGGTCCACGGTTAATATACAAAAACCTTATACCGTAAACCGTATACCCTATACCCGTTGTCTTATATATCAAAGCCGGGAATTAACTGAATATATATTAAAAACGATCAATAGCCTGCCGGCTTAATACTCATAAAATCCCTTGCCGGTCTTTCTTCCGAGCCAGCCTGCTTCAACGTATTTTCTGAGCAGAGGGCAGGGACGATATTTTGAATCCTTAAAACCCTCATACAATGTCTCCATTATGGCCAGGCATGTGTCCAGACCGATCAGGTCGGCCAGGGCCAGCGGACCCATGGGATGGTTGAACCCAAGCTTCATAACCGTGTCTATATCTTCCTTTTTGCCTACACCGTGGTACAGGCAATATATAGCCTCATTGATCATGGGCATGCCAATTCGATTTGCGATAAATCCGGGATAATCGCTGGACTCGGCAGGTATTTTTTCAAATTTTTTCGATAATTCCCAGGTAATATTAAAAGTCTCGTCAGAGGTGGCTATGCCCCTAATGACCTCAATGAGCTTCATTACCGGCACAGGATTCATAAAATGCATGCCTATAATCTTTTCCGGCCTTTTTGTCTGAGCGGCAATCCTTCCTATCGGAATGGAGGATGTATTTGTCGCGAGAATAGCATTAGGACGGCATGTCGCATCCAGATCCCTGAATATCTTGAATTTCAGGTCTTCCCTTTCCGTGGCCGCTTCCACGACAAAATCGGCGGCAGCCATATCCTTGATATCAGTGCTTGTCTTTATGCGACTCAAAACAGCATCCCTCTCCGCCTGAGTCATCTTCTCCTTGCTCACATTCTTATCCAGGTTTTTAGTGATTGTCGCGAGGCCCTTGTTCACGAATTCTTCTGCGATATCGTTCATAATCACATTAAGTCCGCTCATAGCGGCGACCTGTGCTATTCCGTTTCCCATCTGGCCCGCGCCTATTACTCCAAAAGTTTTAATATCCATTTTTTCCTCCTTTAATCATTTTATCGTTTAACAATCAATGCGACCGCTTCGCCGCCTCCCAGGCAGAGACACGCCAGGCCGGTCTTTTTATCCTGTTTTATCATCTCATTAATCAGAGTGACAAGCACCCTGCATCCGCTTGCGCCGATTGGATGGCCAAGCGCCACAGCGCCGCCGTTCACGTTCACCTTTGCGGGATCAAGCTTCAATTCCCTTAATATTGCAACCGATGAGCCGCTGAAGGCCTCGTTTATCTCAAAAAGATCCACATCTTCTATGGCAATCCCTTCCTTTTTACAGCATTTGGGGATGGCCCATATAGGTGCAACCAGCACGTATTTCATGTCTATTCCATAGGATGCCTGGGCCCCGATGGTGGCCAGTATTGTGCATCCAAGCTCTTCGGCCTTTTCCCGGGACATCACAACAACCGCCGCTGCCCCGTCGCTAATAATGGATGCGTTTCCCGCTGTTCCCTTTCCATCTTTTGAAAATGCGGGTTTCATCTTTGAAAGGATCTCATAGCTCGTCTCTCTGGGACACTCATCCGTGTCAAATAGCTTAGGGTCTCCCTTGCGCTGAGGAATCTCGACCGGCAGAATCTCATCCCTGAACCTTCCGGATTTGATTGCTTCCAGCGCCTTGCGATAGGAAGCATCCGCGTACCTGTCCTGGTCCTCTCTTGAAATATTATATTTTTCAGAACAGAGCTCATTTGACATGCCCATATGAAAATCATTGACAACATCCCACAGGCCGTCGTGAACCATGTGATCTATCAATTGAGCATCACCCATTCTGTAACCGGTGCGGGCCTTTTCAAGATAATATGGCGCATAGCTCATACTCTCCATTCCTCCGGCCACGATAACATCCGCGTCTCCTGTCTGTATGGCCTGTGCTGCCAGCATAACCGTCTTAAGAGATGATCCGCATACCTTGTTTACAGTTATACATTCAACTTCCCAGGGCATACCAGCCTGGACTGCCGCCTGCTTGGCCGGATTCTGGCCATATCCGCAGGGAAGGACAATTCCCATCATGCCTTCATTAACATGTTTTTTGTCAATACCGGCCCTTTTTACTGCTTCCTCTATTACCAGGGCCCCCAGTTTT
>CAZJOB010000202.1:0-2350 GCA_964547435.1 uncultured Desulfatiglans sp.
CTTTTAAAAGTACTTAACGACAGGTTCGGGCCTTCGCACGATATGGCAATACGTTTGATAGCTAAAAAAATCCGCGAAGAAAAAGGAATAACAAAGGGTACAGGTCCTGATGAAAGAGCATTTAAACCCAGAGTTGCTTCCCTTATTGCAGTCGGCGGCAGCGACTGGACAACTCTTGCTCTTCCCCTGCTTAATATATTCACCCTGCCCTTTCAGATGAAGGTTGTAGACCAGATACTGGTCGACTGGACAGCTCTTCCTGCCACAGTTCTGCTGAACGACAAAGCTATAGAGAGAGCAAGAAAATCCGGACGCCATATTGCAGAAAGCCTGAAAAAACCGGTTGAAGAAGCAGCATATATAGGCGAACAGGGAATGTGCCCCGTATGCCATACAAAAGTCCTTCATATCGAAGGAAGTACTTCAAAAGTTGTCTGCGCAACCTGCGGAGTAATCGGAACTTTGAAAGTAACCGGAGATAAGGTTGAATTTGTACTTACAGAAGAGGAAGCGAAGCACTCTCATATGCTTCTTTCAGGCAAATTCATGCATGTTGAAGATATGGGCAGGACGCTTGCCCCAAAACCGGGAATGGATACAATTCCCCAGAAACTTGAGAAGTATAAATCATATTTAAAATTTTCCAAGCCCTAATCATCGAAAATAAATGGTTTCTATGTATTTAAAGCGAATTTTAAAAAAAATATATATTTGAGGAAAAATAAACAATGAAAGTAATGGGCATTCATGCAGGCAGGAAAAACGGCAATTCATCAGTTTTGCTGAAGGAAGCATTACTTGTATGCAGGGAATCAGGCGCTGAAGTCACAATGATAAATCTGCATGACTTCAATATTAAATATTGCACCGGCTGCGAAAGCTGCACCAAAAACATGGCAATGGGCGGGAAAAAACCATTCTGCGTATGGGACGGCAAAGATGACATGAACCTTATAATGAAAGAATTCCTTTTACAGGACGGCGTTATAATAGCTGTCCCGACATATGATCTTATGCCTGCAGGCATTTACATCAGTTTTACAAACAGATTCCTGCCATATGAAGCCGCTTTTTTAAAAGAGATCGGCGTTAAAGGCATTAAAGACAGGGTCGGCGCCGTAATCTCAATGGGCGGATCAACACGTGCCTGGCAGTCAATGGCTCTTGAAGGAATTCAGGCAACAATGTTTACACAATCTATTCAGATCGTCGATCAGATACTTGGGACAAAATGCACAAATCCTGGTGCAGTCGTTCTGCAGCCTGACCTGATTGAGCGTGCGCGCCTGCTGGGTAAAAACCTGGTAAAGGCAATACAGACTCCGGTTGAAAAACGCGAATGGCTGGGTGATAAAAATGACGGATGGTGCCCGGTATGTCACTCCAACAGTCTTTCACTCGGAGAACCTCACTGGGACGGCGTGCAGTGGCCTGTTGAATGCCAGGTATGCGGGGCCGGAGGAGACATACAGAAAGACGAAAATGGAAAATGGAAATTTGTTGTCGCTGAGAACGGATTGCTAAAATGCCGCACCATTGAAAAAGGGCGCGCCTTGCATATGTACGAAATTCAGGCCGGAATGAAAAAAGTCATGGAAAACAAGGAACTAATTAAAGAAAAAATGGAGAAGTATAAAAATATTTCATTCCCTTCAATAAAATAATTTTTCCGATAAATCAATGATAACTAATAACAATAGTTATTAAATACAGTAATTAAACAGGAGTCAAACAATGGAATTAAAAGAAGAAATTCTTAACAAAATAATCAGTCGGGCAGCTGAGCTTTTCAAGAAGAAACCCGAAGAACTGAACGCAAACACGAACTTCGAGGCCGATTTAAAAGCAAAATCCGTAAATATTGTTCAGATTTTAACCGTACTTGAAGCGGAATATGATGTTGAGCTTAATTATATGGAATTCAAGAGGAAGAAAACATTCGGCGAGGCGGCTGAATTTGTCGCCAGTCTACTGGACGGATAAATAAATAATTTTCCAGGCCGGAAGACGTAAAAATATTAATTTTAATAATATTGGAGTATACCTATATGGAAGAAGTAAAAGCTGAAAGAATATCCAAAAAAGAAGTTATCGGCGGAGTTGAAATGGAAACCATTTACAGGAAATCAAGGATTCCTGTTCCGCCCGATACACTTAGAAAAATTGCCGCCAGTTCAACCCTTGCGGAAGGGGAAAAAATTTCCGGCATGGAAGACAAGGTAAATGATTTTGCTATACTCGGAGCTGCTTTCGGATTCTGCCCCGAATTCAACCAGCGAACTGTAATGGCAAATGAATATATAGTATGTGATCAGGATGTAGAGGTAACTCTGCGCGACGGCACTAAGAT
>CAZJOB010000202.1:2450-6526 GCA_964547435.1 uncultured Desulfatiglans sp.
ACCCAGGATGCCCGCGACGGCTATGATTTCATTGAATGGCTGGCAACACAGGAATGGTGCAACGGCAGGATCGGCATGTATGGCAATTCGGGAGTCGGCATGACACAGTACAGAATTGCCGCAGAACAGCCCCCTCACCTTGTTTGTATTGCTCCGTGGGAAGGCACAGGAGACTTGTATCGCGAATCGCTTTTCGAAGGCGGAATCCCTGCACTGGGATTTAACAATTTTATCCTCTCGTCCATTGTTGGTCAGGGATATGTTGATGATAATGTGGCAATGGCAGAAAAATATCCTTTTATGAATGAATACTGGGCGGATAAAATTCCAAGATGGGAAAAGATAAGAATCCCTATATATTTAACAGCATGCTGGCAGCACATGCATCTTCGCGGCTCCATGGAGTGTTTCCGCAAGATACGTTCTCCAAAAAAATGGCTGCGGGCACACAGGGAATTCGAGTGGCCGGATGCATATGGCAACAAATATCTTGAAGATTTGAAACGCTTCTTTGAGCGTTATCTGAAGGATATCAATAATGGCTGGGAGCTTACCCCGAGAGTTCGTCTCGAAGTGATGGATGCATTTGATTATGATTTTCAGACAGATCGTCCTGAAAAGGAATTCCCGCTTGCAAGAACTCAGTATAAGAAGCTATACCTCAACGCTTCTAATTCCTCGATGAGCTTTGATCCGATCACCAAAGAATCAAAAATCAGTTATGAAGGTGATAAAGGGATCATTAACTTCGATATGAAGTTTAAAGAAGACACGGAACTCACCGGATACTTAAAACTTCATATGTGGGTTGAAGCGGAAGGCCATAATGATATGGACATCTTTGTTAATGTCCAGAAGCTGGATGAGCAGGGAAACTGGCTGCCCACATCCGTATTGGGAGAGCCTCATCCCGGCGCATGGGGCAAGATCAGAGTTTCAAGGCGCGCTCTTGATCCGAAGCTATCAAAAGATTTTCATCCCGTACAGGCTCATACAAAAAATGAGAAGCTGTCTCCGGGAGAGATCGTACCGATCGACATAGAGATCTATCCTACCAGCAAGATGTGGCATAAAGGCCAGCAGATAAGAGTACAGATCGCAGGGCATTATGTACGCGAAGGTTGGTTTGAACCATTCTTCTGGGATATAGATAACAAAGGCAAACATATAATACATACAGGAGGAAAATACGATTCATTCCTTCAGATACCTGTGATTCCTCCAAAATACGTAGCCGGAGATTATGTTTACCGTTAAATGAGTTGCAGGGGCGCAATGTAGCCCTGCCCTTTTTTACATTATTAATATCCGGAGAGAACTGACAAGATGAGTAATATGCTGTTAGACAGGCTTTATCAGAAAGCAAAAGCTAATAAGAAGAAGATAGCATTCCCGGAAGCAGACGATGAAAAAATACTCCGCGCAGCAAAGCAGTCCCTTGATCTCAATATTGCTTTTCCTGTGCTCGTAGGCGATACCAAAATCATATCGGCATTGGCCGAAAAAACCGGCATATCCCTTCATGGCATTGAACTGATTGATAATACAGATCTGGAAAAACTCGATTTATACATAAGCAGGTATATAAAAACCAAAACAGATTTACCGGCAAAAGCACTGATACGCAAGTCGAAAGACTCTTTGTATCTCGCTCTCATCCTGGAAGAGATAGGAGAAGTCGACGGCGTTGTGGCCGGACTAAACCATACTACAGGTGAAGTAATACTTGCTGCACAAATGATAATCGGGTTAAAAGAAGGCATATCCACTGTATCAAGCGTCGGTATCTGGGCGATTCCGGGATTTGAAGGCTCTGAAGGCGAATTACTGGCGCACGCTGACTGTGCAGTAAATCCTGATCCGATAGCTGAAGAGCTTGCTGATATCGCGATCTCTTCAGCAGACACCATCCGCAGCCTGATGGGATGGGAACCGCGCGTGGCAATGCTTTCATTTTCTACCAAAGGCAGTACTTCTCATCCGCGAGTCGATAAAGTTCTACAGGCTCTTGAAATTGCCCGAAGCCGCAGGCCGGATCTCATGATAGACGGCGAACTGCAGCTTGACTCTGCAATATCACCTGCAGTTGCAGAAAAAAAAGTCAGGGAACCAAGTGCTGTTGCCGGGAAAGCCAATATCCTTATCTTCCCCGATCTTGATGCAGGCAATATAGGTGTTAAGCTCGTCCAGAATTTTGCTCATGCTTCGGCCTGCGGTCCGCTTTTACAGGGATTCAATAAGCCGGTAAGCGATCTGTCGCGCAGTGCACCGATTGATGATATTGTCGGAGTAGTTTCTATGGTAGGAATTTGCGCGGCAAAATATTAAATAGATTTTATAATCAATAACTATTTTATTATAATTTTAAGTATATTTTCCGGAAAGAAATTTCATGACCAAAAAATATAAAGTTTTTGCTATCAATCCTGGTTCCACCTCTACGAAAATAGCGCTTTTTGAAGGAGAAAAAGAACTATTTTCAGCAAATATTTCGCATGACGCCAATAAGTTAAAAGAATTTAAAGAAATCAGCGATCAATTACCGTACCGGAAAGATACAATCTTAAATGCCCTTGCAAAAAGCGGTGTTACGCTTGAAGGAACCGACGCATTTGTAGGCCGCGGCGGCGGCCTTGTCGGCTGTGAAGGCGGAACATACATGATAAATGACACTTTACTGGATCATGCAAGAGTAGGATTTACAGTTAAACACCCGGCAATTCTCGGCAGTCAGCTGGCTCATGACTTCGCATCAACTTTCGGAGGCAAATCATTTGTTATAAATCCTCCTGATGTTGATGAATTTGAACCTCTTGTAAGAGTAACCGGATTTGCGGATGTATTCCGTGAGAGCCGCGGCCACCCGCTTAATCAGAAAGAAACCGCCATACGTTATGCAGCAGAAATTGGCAAAAGATACGAAGATTTAAATTTAGTTATATCTCATATCGGAGGCGGTATATCCGTAACTGCTCACGCAAAAGGAAGGATGATAGATTCTACCGATGTTATTAACGGTGATGGGCCCATGGCACCAACCCGCGCAGGTGCATTACCCGCAACCACTGTGATCAAACTCTGTTTCTCCGGTAAATATACTGAAAAAGAATTATATGACCGTGTCACTAAAAACGGCGGCCTTGTTGATCATCTCGGCATATCAGATGTAAAAGAAATCCTATCTGAAATCAAGAAAGGCAATTCCAAAGCAAAATTTATTTACGATGCCATGATATATCAGATAGGAAAATACATAGGCGCTTATGCAGCGGTTCTAAATGGTCAGGTTGATGCAATTTTACTAAGCGGGGGCATAGCTCATGATAAATATCTCGCTGAACGGATTACCAGCATGGTAAAATTCATCGCACCTGTTAAAGTATATGCGGGCGAATTTGAAATGGAAGCTATGGCAAACGGCGCCATAAGAGTGCTCCAAGGTATTGAACAGCCAAAAATATATACAGGTAAACCTGTATGGAACGGCCATTTTTAACAAAATTTAGAAATATAAAATTAATAAACATCATGAAAAATACCGCATATCTATTTTTATCAATGGTCTTGGCAATCACTTTGATTTCTGCATGCGGCAAAGATATCGATAAAACTGCTGAGTCAGAAATTCTAAATTTAAAATTCAATGATTGGAATCCGGATGGAACACCGGCAACGCTGTATTGGAAAGATGTAGCAAAGATGGTCGAAAAAAAAACAAAAGGCAGAATCAGAATTACCAATTATCTTTCCGGTACTTTATTGAAATTTCCCGAAACCTTTAATGGAGTTTCCACAGGAATAGCCGATATTTCACTATACCTTTTAGGCGCGACACCCGGTGTTCATGAATTAAACGAAATTTTTGACATACCGCTGCTCGGTTTTAAGAATTATGAACAGGCATTCCGCATTTATAACGAAATACTGAATGAATTCCCCGAACTTCAGGAAGAAAACGAGGCAAAGAACGTTAGAATCTTATCTATAAGGCCTATGCCTCCTTACTGGATACATTCTACTAAAAAAAATATTAAAAATCCGGAAGACATGAAAGGAGAAAAGATTATTGCTACCGG
>CAZJOB010000203.1:0-6521 GCA_964547435.1 uncultured Desulfatiglans sp.
TCGCGGGAATGACGGTGTTAGGTGGATTCCCGCCTTCGCGGGAATGACGGCGTTATGTGGATTCCCGCCTTCGCGGGAATGACGGCGTTAGGTGGATTCCCGCCTGCGCGGGAATGACGGCGTTAGGTGGATTCCCGCCTGCGCGGGAATGACAGACGGTGGTGGATTCCGGGGTCGGAGCCCCGGAATGACAGATATGGGTGGTGGATTCCGGGATTACCGAATACAACGTCGGGACAGGCCGGACTTCGCGATGGCTTCTTGCGGCAGGCCCCGAAAACAGCATCGGGATTTTCAACAAACCCCAGAATGACAGATATGGGTGGTTGATTCCGGAATCCAGGTACGGCCCGGCAGACCGGTGAATGACAAACCAGGAAATTCGACTTTTTGTGAGACCATCGAATTGAGTATTGATCTGGAAATATTTATAATGCTGTTTCTCTCTTATCGATAAAGGTATAGAGTTAGTGACAAAAAAATAACACTATCGTGAATAATGAATAAGGCAGAATTATGGAACCTGATATCGACAACTTCATATTCCGTGGCATCCATCCCAACCTCCATATAGGGACTGCAAGTGACAGGTATTCGGGGTGGATAGGGCAGATTTATACTGAAGGGAAATACAGTTTATCCGCCAGGGCTCACAAGGTGGGGGATAAGACATACAAGGAAGAGTTAATGCCCATCGAAAGTGTTGCGGAATACTTTCGTCACTTTTCTGTACTTGAAATAGACTTTACCTTTTATAAACCTCTTCTCAATAAAGACCTTCGGCCGACCTCCAACTACAAAATACTCCAGGGATACAATAAATACATCAGAGAAAATGACTGGCTGATACTCAAGGTTCCGCAGGTGGTTTTTGCCCGTAAGATGTTCAGGGCAGGAAAACAGGAAGATAACCCCGGTTACCTGAACGCGGAAATGTTTATAAATCAGTTTTATGATCCTGCAAATGCCATCCTTGGCGAAAATCTCGCGGGGTTTGTCTTTGAGCAGGAATATCTGCGGAAACAGGACAGGATTCCGGTGAATAAATACATAGAGGAACTGGATGAATTTTTTGGTTCGCTGCCAGCGGATACCCGATACCACATCGAGACCAGGACTGACTTTTACCATGTCCCCTCATATTTTGAGATGCTTCAGAAACATGGCGTGGGTTATGTTCTGTCTCACTGGACATGGCTGCCTCCCTTGCGGAAGCAGTTTTTAAAGGCAGGTAAGAAATTTGTTAATAAAGGTAGAAATTGCGTTATAAGGCTCTTGACCCCTCTCAGAATGAATTTCAATGTGTCATATGAAAAGGCATTTCCTTTCGATAAGATGGTCCCTGGAATGATGAACCCGGAGATGATACCTGAGGCGGTTGAGATAATGCGCGCGGGAATAAAAGAAGGTTTACAGGTTAACGTGATAGTCAATAACAGGGCCGGGGGTAATGCCCCTTTGCTCGCCAGTGAACTGGCTGGTAAATTCGTCAGTTACCGGTATTGATGCTTGATCTTCGTGCAGCTATTCTGTTGGATCTGAATCAGAAAGCATTCTATATGGAAAAGTTATGCATTCCTTATGAGAGGAGTCAATTCAGCCTAAACCACTAAAACCTATTTTCCTGTTTTAATATTTGATAATTTATAATAAAATCATAGACCATAATGATAATCTGATTAAAAGGAGAGCAACATGACACAGTTTATTGCTGAATCATCTATCAAAAACGGAAGGATTATATTAAATAAGATCCCGTTAAAGGAAAATACAAAGGTTAAAGTTGTTTTAATACCAAAAGTTGATCTGCCCTCGATGTCTTTTTCAAAGACCCGTAAATTGACGAAAGGAATTAAAGGCAATCTGTCTGACGATATCAATGCCGAAAGAGAGAGATAATGAATCTGTACCTTGATTCAAACGCTTTGATTAAACTTTATCATACGGAAGCTGGAACAGATAACCTTGTAGAGCTTCTCGACAAGAGCGCGGATGACCTTGTTTTGACTATTTCAGATATTGCCAGGATTGAATTTTATTCGGCTTTTTTAAAAAGGGTCCGCAAAAAAGAAATATCACCTAAAAAGGCGCAAGATGTCTTCTCTTCTTTCGAAGATGATATTTATATGTTCAATCTAATAGAAGTCGATAATACAGTGAAATCAGATGCAGTTGAGTTACTGAAAAAGGAGGCCGTCACACTGGGCCTTACAACACTTGATTCCATTCAGTTAGCTGCTGCTGTCACAGCACACAATCTTTTCCCTATCGATATATTTGTAACATCCGATATAAAATTAATAAATATCGCCGGGAAATTTTTCCGGATATATAATCCTGAATAATTGATATTCTTCTACCCTTCCTTCTGACTACTGATAACTACTTTTGTCGACAGACGGCAGTACTCTGATTACAGTCTGAAAGACTATAAGGATACTTTTTTTGACAGGATTTACTGGATACACTGGATTTTTGTTTTAAAGCCTTTTGAAACATCTTTATAAACTATCCTGTCAATCCGGTTGATCCTGTCTTAATTTATTTGACAGGATTTACCGGATATACCGGATTTTTGGTTTAAAGATTTTTGAAACATCTTTAAAAATTATCCTGTTCATCCTGTTGATCCTGTCTAAAGCCCATCTCCCAAACCGGTTTTGAGTAAAAGGGAAGTAGTGTGAACCATTGTCTGCGATTAAGACTGAAGTTTAACATTGCGTTTTCCGGAAATTATGATTATTATTTTCTGAAAATCGGAAAGTAAGGAGGTTGGAAATGCTTACAAAGCTTACAGCTAAAAACCAGATCACGATCCCCAGGGATGTCATGTCCAGTCTGCCTGATGTGCAGTATTTTGATGTGATTTACAGGGATGGCAATGTCATACTTAAACCGGTTAAGGTATATGAAACGGACCTTGAGGGCATACGGGCCAAAATGAAACAGCTCGGGATATCGGAGAATAGTGTTGAGGATGCGGTAAAGTGGGCTCGAAAAAAATAAAGAGGGTTGTTATTGATACAAATGTCCTTGTCTCGGCCCTTCTTTTTGGTGGCAAACCCGGTGAATTAATTACCCTCTGGAAAGAAAAACATATACAACCCCTGTGCTCAGGGGCCATTATTGATGAATACCTGAGAGTTCTGGCATATCCCAAATTTAAACTTACTGATAATGAAATTGAATATCTTCTCTCGGTAGAGATTCTGCCATGGTTCCATCCAGTTATTGTCCCCGAAGGTAAGCCGTATATCAGGAGTGATCCTAATGATGATATCTTCATCTGGTGCGCTGTGAAAGGAAATGCCGATGCAATTATATCAGGAGATAAGCATCTGATAAAACTTGTAAACCCGCCGGTTTCTGTTTTGTCTACAGCAGAATTTTTAAAACAGGTTGATGAATCATTTCCTGGTCGTGAAGAAAATAGCCATGGATAAAACTAGATCATTAGATCCACGAAGACTTGGAAAGCTAGGAGGCTGTCCGAGAATAGCCGAAGGCGTCATTCCCGCGAATGAAGCCTGCCCCGTACTTGATACGGGGGCGGGAATCTATAAGTGCCTGAATTGACTGGATTCCCGCCTTCGCGGGAATGACGAAAAGGTGAAATAAATTCATTCCCGGACAGCCTCCTAGAGACTTTGAGCCTTGGAAGACTAGATCTTTAGAACCACAGAGCCCCAGAGCTTTAGTAAAGAACAAAACCATTAAAATTGAGATTTTAAATCCTTAAAGCATTAAAAAAAATCTTATCACGGCTGGAAAGCCGTTCCCACAGGGGGGATATGGGTTAGGGAAATGGGATGAGGCGAAAGG
This sequence comes from uncultured Desulfatiglans sp., assembly GCA_964547435.1. Classification (GTDB taxonomy): domain Bacteria; phylum Desulfobacterota; class DSM-4660; order Desulfatiglandales; family HGW-15; genus CAZJOB01. Next base: position 3,823 of record CAZJOB010000203.1, read on the forward strand.
CAATGGATTCCGCGATTCCCGAAAACAGCATCGGGATTTTCAACAAGTCGCGGAATGACGCATGGGTGGATTCCTGGATTCCCGAAAACAGCATCGGGACAGGCTAGTCGAGGAATGAAAAACCGGGGTCGCCCATTAAAAGGTTAGTCACATCTTGCCATTGGACAATCTTTAATAAAAAACTGTCTCATCCGGTTTGGAAAAAAAATAATCGAGTACTCTGAGAGACGTATCGGCCTTTTTCCATTCTGGTATTCCTTGCCTGTCTTTTTCAAGAAAGAAAAACGAAGAACTTTGCTCTATCTTTTTAACAAGGGAGCAGGCAGAATCAGGTTCATTCATGTCTGTGTTCTTTTCCTGCCCTGTTTCCAATATGTTTTTCAGGGAAATGCCCGAAGGGATTTTACCTGATCTGATTTCAGACTTGATGTAATTGATCAGCCTCGCCAACCGGAAAAGTGTAACAAGATCAAGCCTGTTGAATTCTTTTGTTTCAACAGGAAAGGCGGATGAACGCCACTGAGACTGATATTGTGGAAGAACCCCGGATTCACGGCATTGTTCAAATATAGGGGTTTCCGGGCTGGGATAATAAACGCTTGGCCCGATCAGGACTCTTTTTCCGGCCAGATATATCATGGTGCCGCACATCTCTTCTATGGTCTGTCCGGGTATGCCCAGGATGCAGTAGGCTATGATCTCGAGTCCCAGACCTGTCGCGAAATCCACCACATCCTCAAACTCCATGAGCGGCTTTGGCCGTTTGAGCATATATTTCATTGAGTCATCGATGCTCACATAAGACAGATTCAGGGTCTTAAATCCCGCTTTCTTCATCAGCGTGATAAGCTCTTTATCGAGAGCCGCAAAGGATATCCCGTTCATTGCCATTAAATCCAGACCGCCCTGGCCGTATGTTTCAATGATGAGGTTCATTATGCGTTTCGCCCTGTCCAGGTCAAATGTGAAATTGTCATCCTCAAAATCAAACGCGGTTATGCTGTGTTTTTCATTGTTATGCCTAATTTCATTGATCACCGATTCAGGCGATCTCTTCCTGTATGCTCCCATTACGTGATGAGAGCAGTAGGCGCATTTGTGCGGGCACCCCCTGCTGGTTAATATCATGGCCATTCGCTTGCTGCCGATCTTTCTTGTGGTCTGTTTTTGCTCCGGGATGGGCAGTTCGTCAGGATTTGGAATATGGCTCCTTACCGGATTGATCTTTATTATGTCATTTTCTTTATATCCGACACCGTCTATTTCACAAATTTTATCAAGTCTTCCTGATCCGATCAAATCAAGAAGCGCTGGCAAACGTCGTTCACCTTCACCCAGCACTGCATAATCAACATGCGGATTTTCAAGAACCTGTTCAGGGCATATTGTCGTGTGCGCGCCACCGAATATTACGACTTTTTTTGAATCCCACTCCTTGATAAGAGCGGCGATCATCAATGCTTCCCTGTAATAGGGCGTGAACATGGAGGACACGCCAAAAATATCCGCATGAGAGGCCATGATTTTTGTCAGGATATCCTTATATGACATGCCGAAATGATAAAAGCCTGTGTACAGCTTTATGGGGCTGCGATCTTTGAAATTATAATACTTCATCATATAGGAAAGATCTTGAGGAACAGATATGGATCTTTTCTCATTTGTAAGGGAGTCGAGTATTTCCGCTTCATATCCTGACTCCTTAAGCGATGCGGTCACATAGGCAAGTCCGAGAGACTGACCGCGCAATGGTGTGAAATAAAAATCCCTTACCGGAGGCTGAACCAAAAGTATCTTCATTGCATCACAACACCCTTTTCAGAAAATCAGCGGTGTATGATTCCTTTACATCCTTTATCTCTTCAGGAGTTCCTGCTGCCACAACATATCCGCCCTTATCGCCCCCTTCAGGCCCGAGGTCTATTATATAGTCAGCGGTCTTAATTACATCCAGGTTGTGTTCAATAACAATAACAGTGTTGTTGAGATCAACCAGATAGTTAAGCACCTCCATGAGCTTTTTGATGTCATGAAAATGCAGACCTGTTGTTGGTTCGTCAAGAAGATAAAGGGTTTTACCCGTGTCTCTCTTGCTCAGTTCCTTTGACAGTTTTATCCTCTGAGCCTCTCCGCCTGAGAGTGTGGTAGCGGACTGGCCCAGCCTTATGTAGCCAAGCCCGACATCGATGAGTGTCTTTAATTTGCTTTTAATATTAGGCACATTTTCAAAAAACTTAAAAGCCTGGTTTACTGTCATGTCAAGTACGTCCGCTATGTTCATGCCCCTGTATCTCACCTCCAGGGTGTCCCTGTTAAACCTTGTGCCCTTGCATGCCTCACAGGTGACATGGACATCGGGAAGAAAGTGCATCTCTATCTTGATGAGGCCGTCGCCATTGCACTCCTCGCACCTGCCTCCCCTGACATTAAAGCTGAACCTGCCCGGCTTGTATCCCCTCATTCGTGATTCGGGAAGCATTGAAAAGAGTTCCCGAATGTCAGTAAATACACCCGTGTATGTGGCGGGATTTGATCGCGGGGTGCGGCCTATGGGGCTCTGGTCGATATTGATTACCTTGTCGACATAGTAGATGCCCTTTATTCTGTCCACATGTCCCACTCTTTTTTTTGAATGATAAAGCTCCTGAATCAGGGCAGGGTAGAGGGTCTCATTTATAAGACTGCTCTTTCCCGAGCCT
>CAZJOB010000204.1:0-6496 GCA_964547435.1 uncultured Desulfatiglans sp.
ATTGTTGATCTCGGAAAAAGTCGATTTTCTTTGTTTGTCATTCCCCGACTTGATCGGGGAATCCAGTATTTTCAGGTAGTTATGGATTCCCGCCTTCGCGGGAATGACAGAAAAAGCTAAAATCCGGCCCGGGCGGAAAACTACATTAATGTCCTTCATGATTAAGGACTATTTTGCTGACCTTTTTCCACAGATTCCTGTATGCCTTTGATGCCGGCGATTCCGAAGAGAAGGCAACCACTGGGGCGCGGTAGATCCCCATTTTTTCAATCTGCGCCAGATAGGGAATAAAGCTTCCCAGTATATTCCTAAAGCCCTTTGAAACAGCAATCATGAGCTCCTTGTGCATTTTTTTATGCAAATCAACCATCGAAAAAAAGGCATAAATCTTGCCCGTATCATAACCCTTCTTTTCACAAAAAGAGATCAATTGTTTATAAGTTCGCACAGACAGGGTTGTTGGAATCATAGGGACTATCAGGTGATCCGCCGCAACAATAATATTTTCCGCGAGCAGGCTCATGGAAACTGGGCAATCCAGCACTATGAGATCATAATCATCCTTAAAAAGATTTAATAACTTTTTAAGCCTCTTTGTAGGGTTTGAAAATTTATTAAAAGTTACATCCAGATTACGAAAGGAAAAATCCGCCGGCAAAAGGTCGAGGTTTTCGTAATCCGTGCCCTTGATATTTCTGAAAATCTTGCTTCCTCCTTTAAATAACCCCTTTGCCCCGTTTTTGAGCGACGGTTTAACGCGGAAATAGTATGTTGCCGAACCCTGTGGATCAAGGTCACAAAGCAGGGTCCTGGCTCCGGACTGGGCAGCCAGATACGAAAAGTTTACTGAAGTTGCGGTCTTGCCCACACCGCCTTTATTGCTATAGATACCAAGTATTGTCATTGAGCACCTGTGTGTTTTTTTGAGGAAAAAAGATCCTCGAAAAAATTCCTGTTTTCATGAGAGGCAAAATCCCTGAATATTTCACTGAATAGAGACTTAACCATCTCCCTTTCCCTTTCCAGTTCACCGATCAGGCTGCCTATTGCAGCAAGGGTCTTATTTGCATTCTTACGATTTACAGGCAGTTCTCCGGTAATCTCAAGAAGATATTCTTCCTGGATGCGAAGGTCATTTATATCCCCAAGATGATCCTGTAATTTTTTTAAAAGTTTAATCCCTCTGTCTATTCCGCTGTTTTCAAACAGGCTTGAAAAAAATTCCATAAGGTAACGCAGTTTCTTACAATTTATTCTTAAGATATGAAGCATCCTGTCATCGGAATTTTCAATGATCCGTCTGCCCGACTTTACTACCTTCTTATATTTCTTAAATATGATCTTTCTTGCAAGGTCCTCCACAGGGATCGCCGCGTTCTGAGCATCCGGGAGATTCAGGCACGGTTCATTCAGAAATGCCTCCCAATCCTTCAAAATCCTTTTAAACCTTCCTGATTTCATTTCCCTGATGAATCCCTGAAAGGCCTTTTTCCTTTTATTGCGAAGGTATTCAAACAGCGCTGTAATATCATCCCTCAACACAGAGGGGAGCTTTTTCCTGTAGGCTTCCTCCCTTAACAGGTAGACATCCATGTCGCGTAATTCATTGGAGAGCCTTCCTAAAAAAGAAAAATCACTTTTAAAGCGCCCGGTTATTTCCGGTGAAAAAACGCTTTTAACCTGGCCCAGGGCCGATCGGGTCCTTCGGACAGCAACCCGGAAATCATGTACGAATTCCGTGTCAATATCCTTCTCAATATATGACTCATTGATCCTGATTATCTTCATTAAAAACAGCAGGATTTTCTTCACAGCTTCATCGGAGCGCATGGCCGGGTCAAGCGGAACCTCTATTCTGGTAGAGTAGGAGCCGGGTATTTTACCGGTAGCCTCCATGCCCTTTAAAAATATATCATCCTGTCTGCCGAGTGAAAGCCCTGACTCTTCCAGTTTTTCCGCTACCCGTTGAGCATCTTCGGTGTATCCTCTAACCGGCTGAACCAATAAATGGGCTGACAATAAGGGTGATTTTCTTTCCGGAGAGCAACGAATTTCTTCATATATAAATCTTGCGACTGTCTTTTCATGTTGATTTAAAATGTTGTAGCATAATGATCGGGAACGCAATTCTACAAGCCTTAATAGCGCCCGTGCCTCAATAATTGCACTTAAATATTCCCTGAATTTGTTATCAGGAAAATCCCATATAAAAACAGGCATGGATGTAATTTTAAGACTGAAGAGAGGATTACTGCCTGATAACCCGTTGAGGAACAATTTTCTGCCCGATTCATAAAGGACCAGGGATTTATTAAACAGGCGCCAGTCAAATGTATCATAAAAAATTATCCCCGAGTATTTATTCCCACCTTTTCTGATCCCATACCTGTCGGGAACAAGGGCAATCAGCCTTTGGGGATCATACCCGGAATCAAGATCATATTTCTGGCCGTATCGCATTATTTATAACCGATCTACCTGCCGCAAGATCAATAAATACCTTTTGAGCCGGACGTGGTTCCTCACCTTCACCCGGCTGTCTGAGCACGTAACTTCCATCAGGTTGCATATCCCATGCCGAACAGTTGTCATTCTCATAGACAAGCAGGATCTCCTCCAGCTCGTCTTTTATTCTCTGATCCTCAACAGGCATTATACTCTCCATTCGCCGGTCAAGATTACGCCTCATCCAGTCGGCAGAGCCGATAAAGAACTCCGGTTTGCCCCCGTTTTCAAATCTGTAGATGCGCCCGTGTTCCAGAAAGCGACCCAGGGTGCTGAACACATGTATATTATCCGACAGTCCGGGAACGCCCGCCCTGAGACAGCACAATCCCCGCACATTGAGGCTTATGGGCACTCCCGCCTGGCTGGCATTGTACAGTTCTTTTATTATGCGGTCATCCTGCAGCTGGTTCATCTTGGCGCGGATTCCAGAAGCGCGACCCTCTTTACAATGTTTGATCTCACGGCGGATCAGATCAATAAAACGTTCCAGCAGATTATGAGGGGCTACCATGAGTCTGGTATATTTTTGGAAGCCTATCGCTCCGGTCAGTTCATTGAAGAGAGCCGCGACATTAGCCCCCAGTTCAGGTTCACAACTCAGTATCCCCAGATCTTCATAAAGACGAGCTGTCCCCGTATGGTAATTGCCTGTTCCCACATGGACATAACGACGAATGCCGTCTTCTTCTTCACGAACAACAAGGGCCAGTTTTACATGAGTCTTTAAACGTTCAACACCATAGACAACATGCACACCTTCCTTTTCCAGCAGTCTGCCCCACGCTATATTGGGCGCTTCATCAAAACGCGCGGTAATCTCCACCAGAACCGCCACCTGTTTGCCGTTACGCGCCGCTTCCACAAGCGCACTGATTATCGGAGACTGACTGCTGGTGCGGTATATTGTGATCTTGATGGCAAGCACCCGGGGATCAATTGCCGCGCACTTGAGAAACTCCAAAGTTGATGAGTCAAAGCTGTGATAGGGATGGTGAAGAAGAATGTCACCCCTTCGAATCTTTGCAAATATCTCTCCGCTGTCATTCGAATCAAGTGAGCGCAGGCGATGGTGAGTTACAGGTTCATGGGGCGGATAGCAAAGTTCCCGGCAACCATCCGTTTGAAATTTCATCAGATCTGCCAGGCCCAGCAGCCCGTCAGTCTGCTCAATATCCATAATATCGGCTTTTAATTGTCTGGCCAGCCATCGCTGAAGTTTTTTCGGCATGCCTGAGCTTACCTGGAGCCTTACCACCCCCGCAAACTTCCTGCCTGTCAGTTCGTTGGTCACAGCGCCTATAAGGGAGCCGGGGATAATATCCTCATCCTGGTCATCCAGAATGGTTTTTTCCCACGGATCGTCTTTGGCGCCCCTGCTTACCCTGAAAAAATAACTCTTCAGTTGTGAAGCCTTGGGAAACAGCAGTCTCAGGTTGCAGGCGATAACCTGTTCCAGCGGAACACAACCCGGACTGTCAGGCAGGGGAACCCAGCGTGGCCGGTTGGCGGGCACTTTGATCCGCACGAATCGTGTGTTTTTTTTATTCTTTTCCTTTACAGTCACGGCGAGATTGAGTCCAAGGTTGCTTATAAACGGGAATGGGTGCGAAGTATCTACAGCAAGCGGCGTAAGGATAGGTTCCACGGATTTGCGAAAATACTGCTTCATATTGGCCCGCTGTTTTTTATTAAGAGACTTGTACTCCAGTATAGGTATTCCTGCCTTTTCCAGGGCCGGGCGAATTTCGTTATTAATCAGGCATGAGACAATACCGGTCTGGTCCTGCAATTCCTCCTGACAAAGCTTAAGTTCATCTGCAGGCGTCATACCGGCAAATGATGGCTTCTTTTTGCTGATTCTGGCCTTAAGGCCTCCTATGCGCTTCATCGCGAATTCATCATATAGCATCCCCATGATGCCGGTGAATTTGACACGCTCAAGCAACGGCAGGTCGGGGTCCTGTGCAAGCGCCAGCACTCGCCGGGCAAAGATCAGCCAGCTTAGCTCCCGGTTTATTAAGGTATCTGTAGAATCGGGATTGATTTTTCCCGATTTAACAACCACGGGCCTTCCTTTTTCAAAAGGCGCCTCACCACCAGAGGAATCAATCTTCCCCTTCCGCTTTTTGCCTGCTATTGTTTTTTTGGCCTGATTTTTTCCCGATTCCATAAATATCTATACCCCTCAACTGTGGAAGACTGTCTGACTAATCCTGACATGCTGTCAGGTGCAAAATGGAACTGCCAAAGGATGTGAAATCAAATATTTGTTATTTATTTACTGGAAATAATAGAACACTGTTCGGGGAAATGTCAACAATGATCAGAAATTCATTAATAAAGATAGGGGTTTGTCAACTTTTCACGCCCGATAGTCGAGGTGGGGCTGATGCCGTAATCATGACCCGGCCATACTATTGTGTCGTCAGGCAGCGTCATCAATTTCTTGTTTATTGAATCCATAAAAAGCCTGTGGTCGCCTTCGGGAAAATCAGTGCGCCCTATGGCGCCTACAAACAATGTATCTCCCGCAAAAAGGTTCCCTTCCCCGTAAAGGCATATTCCGCCCGGAGTGTGCCCGGGGAGTGTGAATTACCTTCAGTTTTACATTACCAACAACTATTTCATCGTTATCCTTTACGTGAAGATCAGCTTCGGGGGAAGGATTAAACCCCATTCTAAGCGCCCTGTTGCGTCCTTCAGGGGAACTGAAAAGCGTGTCATCCTCTTCATGCATTACTATGTCCGCACCGGTCAGCTTTTTTATTTTTTCATTTCCACAGACATGATCCGCGTGTCCATGGGTATTCACAATATACCTGAGATTCAGCCCCTTTTCATTGATTCTTTCAACCACAAAATCCTCATCTCCGGCAGGATCGATAACCAGGGCCTCTTTTGTGTTTTCGCAGGAAACAATATAGCAAAACACCTCCATAAATCCGACTTTTATCTGTTCAATTTCCATTCTTGTCTCCGGTTTTAACAAGTGTCTTTAAAAAGGTTCACCTTTTACTAATTCTTATTCTCAAATCTCAAATTTCAAATCTCAAATTTTTACAGCGGCGGCAAACCTTCGATCATGGAAAAGATCTCACCAGCCGACTCTTCGAAATCAGACGAAATATCCTCCCTGCTGATCTTTACAAACTCACCCCTGCTTTTTGCATAAAGATTATTGTTATTGTCCCTTATCTCCGCACGCGCATTTATGACTTTTCCATTTTTTGTTTCGGATGTCATAAAGCCTGACACAACCAGAGGAATACCTGTTGGCACCGGCTTTATATATTTGACCTCCATCTTTCTCGTAACAAAAAATATCCTCTCAAAATACAGGATAGTCCAGGACATCACTTCGTCAAGAAGGGTTGAAATTATTCCTCCGTGGGAGATATCCGCCCACCCCACATGGTACTTTCCCAGTGTTATTTCCGAAAATACCCTGTTACCTGCTGCGTAAAAATCGAGGTTCAGGCCTATGGGATTGGCAGTGCCGCAGGCAAAGCAGAAAAATCCTTCGGGTTTGTTTATCTTATACACATCTTCGTTTTTCATAGGAGCCAATGGTCAGATATTGAAATAATCCCCTCTTCCTGCCTTCTCAGAACGTTTTATCATGAGTTTACATAGATCGTATATTACCTTAAATGGCTGAATATCTGTGATGCTGTCCACAAAACGCCCCTTGTCCATGGCTATTGAATCAGGTTCTTCCCCTTTTTCAAGCCTCGCAAGGAGTTCATTATGATATTTTTCAGTCTCCTTCATGGTCCTTTTAAGATGTTGAGCCACATCTCTCTCAATTATATGATTGTGACTCAGGACTGCCCTCTTCGCTGGCAGGCCGTTAAGTTTGCGGATACTGTTGCAGTATTCTTCAAGGGATACAAAATAATTGGGCCAGAAGGCATCTTTTTCCGGGACATAGAAACCGGCGGCATCACCGATCACAAGGGTTCCCTCCTTTTCCTCAAACAGGGAGATA
>CAZJOB010000205.1:0-6490 GCA_964547435.1 uncultured Desulfatiglans sp.
GAAGGCGGCCGTACTGTCGGCGCCGGCGTCATCCATGAGATTATCGAATAGAAGATCTTACTGGGCATGTGCCGGTAAAAAGGGAGAAAGCAAAAAATGAGAGATATTATCACATTAGCATGTGAACAATGTAAAAATAGAAACTATACGACAACAAAAAACAAGAAGAAGACTCCGGATAAGCTTTCATTTAAAAAATATTGTGCATTCTGCAAGGTTCATACAGTGCATAAAGAGACAAAGTAGCCGGGGTTGCCATGAGCATCCTTATGGAAGGGCTGACCAAAATGGAATAAAATGCAGGCCAGTAGCTCTAACGGCTAGAGCACCGGTCTCCAAAACCGGGTGTTGGGGGTTCGAATCCCTCCTGGCCTGCCAAGTTATGGAAATGTTGTCCGAATAGGTTATTATAAATATGAATTGGATATCTGGTATACTATGAAAACAACTCATAAAAAGATGAAAAAAAGGGAATCTCTCAAGACCGACAGAGAAAATGCCGGGCAGCAGTCAAATTTATCGAGTCCTGAGATGAACGTTGTTTTACCTGAAAAAAAGAGATCAGGGCAGCCTGATGAAAGAAAAACATATGATGCAAAACAGAAAAAGAATAAACAGGGCCTTGCGTTTATCAACAATATTATCCAGTTCTTAAGAGATGCCAAAGTTGAACTAAAAAAGGTCAAATGGCCGACACGAAAGGAGTTGCTGGCCTCGACCGTAATGGTTCTAATACTTGTTATAGCAGTATCTGTCTACCTGGGAATAGTTGATTTTTTTCTTAATATGATAATAAACAAGTTTGTAGGTTAATAACAGAGAAACCAGATGGAAGAAGATCAAAATAAAGAGCAAAAATGGTACATTGTTCATACCTATTCGGGTTTTGAAAACAAAGTAAAAGCCAACCTGAAGGAGAGGATCAAATCCCTGAAACAGGATGATTTTTTTGGTGAGATTCTTGTCCCCATGGAAAAGGTGATTGAGCTTAAAAAGGGTCAGAAAAAAACTTCTTCCAGAAAATTCTATCCCGGATATATAATAGTTCAGATGATCCTTAACAAAGATACCTGGCATACTGTCAGAAATACGGCAAAAGTGACAGGATTTCTAGGAGGAGGCAATACCCCGTCTCCTGTTCCCGATGAGGAAGCCGACAGGATTATCAGACAGATGGAAGAAGGCATAAGCAAGCCCAAACCCAGGTATTCCTTTGAGGAAGGGGATGAGATAAGGGTTGTTGACGGCCCGTTCAGCAATTTTCAGGGCACCGTGGAAGAAGTAAAACCTGATAAGGAAAAACTGAGAGTCTTGATCACTATATTCGGACGGGCTACTCCCGTTGAACTGGATTTTATACAAGTTAATAAGATTTAATTTAGAGGATTAAAATGGCAAAAAAGATAATAGGAATGGTGAAGCTTCAGGTAAAGGGAGGGCAGGCCAATCCCTCACCGCCGATCGGGCCGGCATTAGGTCAGCATGGTGTAAATATCGCCGAATTCTGCAAGGCATTTAATGCCAGGACGCAGGATAAAACAGGGGTCGTAATACCCGTAGTTATAACGATATATGCGGACAGGACCTTCTCTTTTATAACCAAGACTCCTCCGGCGTCGGTTCTTTTAAAGCAGGCGGCCAAAATCGCCAAGGGATCGGGTGAACCGAACAGACAGAAGGTTGGGGAAGTATCAAAAAAACAGGTTGAGGAGATCGCCAAAACAAAATTAGAGGATTTGAACGCCTTTGATATGAGAGGGGCGATCAAGATAATTGAAGGCACGGCAAGAAGTATGGGAATAACTGTGACTCAATAATTGGAGAAGATGATCATTTTTTATTCAGTGGAGTAAATAGTCGGACTTTTTTGTTCGAAATATCAGGATCAGAGAGAGTGTGATATGCCTAAAAAAGGAAAAAAATACGCGGAAGTAGCGGAAAAGATAGATAGATTGATGAAATACAGTTTTAGCGACGCCATTCAGCTTGTGGTCGAGACCAAAAGGGCAAAATTTGATGAGATGGTTGATATTGCCGTAAAACTGGGTGTTGATCCCAGGCACGCCGACCAGATGGTTCGGGGCACAGTGGCTTTACCCCATGGCGTGGGAAAAGCCGTGCGGCTGATGGTATTTGCCAAGGGTGAAAAGGAAAAAGAGGCCCTTGACGCCGGAGCCGATTATGCCGGGGCGGATGATTACATAGAAAAGATTCAGAATGGCTGGCTCGAATTTGATAAGACAATTGCTACACCGGATATGATGGGTTCTGTAAGTAAACTGGGACGTGTTCTGGGTCCAAGAGGAATGATGCCCAATGCCAAGCTGGGAACGGTGACTTTTGATGTCGCCAAGGCTGTTCAGGATATTAAAGCCGGTAAGATTGAATTTAAAGTCGAAAAAGCGGGCATTGTACACGCACCCATGGGAAAAGTATCTTTTGGCAAGGATAAAATTACGGATAACATCAGCGCGTTTATGGACACTATCCTGAGGCTAAAACCTCCAGCGAGTAAAGGTACCTATCTGAGAAGTATCGCTATCTCCACAACTATGGGCCCCGGTATCAAGATTGACCCGGTATATACTAAAGAACTTTTCAGTCGATAATGGGTTTCATCATTCAGTAAAGATGTTATTAAATTTTAAGCGGATTTTTGTTATTTCCGATATTTCTGAAAATTAAATAATTTTCCCGAATGCGGTATGATTGTCAGAACTTATTTTGGGTAATTATATAATAGTCAAAGACAGTGGGTGCTGATAGGGTCTTTTTAAAGACTGTGATCATGCTTAATGGTTTATCCGGCCTGCCCAGACTAGATAAATTGGTTGTTTTCTATGAAATATGCCTCTGTTTTTGACATAAATCTATCGTCAAAGGAAGAGGAGGTGATGAGTTTTTGATTAAGAAGAATAAAGAGATTTTCATAACCGATATGAAAGACCGGTTAAGCAGGGCACAGGCTACATTCCTTGTTGATTATCAGGGACTTGATGTTGAATCCATAAACAAGGTTCGCAATGCACTCCGCAATACGGGATCTGAATTCAGTGTTGTTAAAAACAGGCTCTTAAAACTGGCAAGCCAGGACACTGAGACCGCTTCATTACAGGACTACTTTGTGGGACCCTGTGCTATTGCTATTACCTATGATGACGTCGTCTCACCCGCCAAAGCACTTGTTGATTTATGCAAGACCATGGACAAGCTCGAATTGAAAGCAGGACAGACATCGGGTAAGCTTATGGATCCGGATGCCGTAAAAAGGCTCGCAAGCCTGCCGGGGAGAGAACAGCTTCTTGCACAGGTTCTTTCGGCAATGCTGGCTGTTCCGACTTCATTTGTCAGGGTAACCAATGGTGTGATGGTCAATTTTATGAATGTCTTGAAGGCGATTGAAAAGAGCAAGACTGATCAACTGTCACAGGAAACAAACTAATTTATACTATATGAATCCAAGGAGGTTTAATTTTAGATATGACCGAAAAAATTACTAAAGAAGATGTTGTTGAATTCATCGCTCAGATGACCGTTCTGGAGCTTTCAGAGTTCGTAAAGGAACTTGAAGATAAATTTGGGGTCTCCGCTGCAGCTCCTGTAGCATTTGCGGCGGCGGCGCCTGTTGAACAGGCTGAAGCCGCGGCTGAACAGACCGAATTTAATGTTGTACTGACCGAAGTTGGGGACCAGAAGATACAGGTTATCAAGGTTGTACGCGCTATTACAGGACTTGGTTTAAAAGAAGCAAAGGCCCTTGTGGACGGTGTCCCGGGCAATATCAAGGAAGGCGTGCCCGCAGACGAGGCCCAGGGAATAAAGACCCAGTTGGAAGAAGTGGGAGCAAAGGTCGAGATCAAGTAGTTAAAAAGTCAAGAGAAATACCCGGGAGATGGCCGCAGCATCGGCCAGTCTCCCGTGATGTTTATTTATGTCTTCATTTATTATACTCAATCATTAGCTCAGGATTGAGTTCAAGGGAGATTTCATGAAAGAAATGAATGGTGCAAGGCAACGAGTAAGAAGGAATTTTGGAAAGATAGGAAAGGCGCTGGAAATTCCTAATCTTATTGAAGTTCAGAAACATTCCTATGACCGTTTTCTTCAGAAGGATGAAACACCCGAGGAGCGCAAGGATTATGGATTGCAAAGCCCATTTAAAAGCGTGTTCCCTATTCAGGATTTCAGTGATACTTCGTCTCTGGAATTCATAAAATATGCGTTTGAAGAGGCAAAATATGATGAGGACGAGTGCCTCAGCAAGGGGATGACCTATGAAGCGCCTCTGAGATTGACTGCGCGTTTACTGGTTTTTGATACGGATGTGGAAAGCGCTACAAAAAGCATCAGGGACATAAAGGAACAGGAGATCTATTTTGGAACAATTCCAATGATGACCAGGAAAGGGACCTTTATTATTAATGGAACCGAAAGGGTTATTGTTAGTCAGCTTCACAGGTCTCCCGGGGTATTCTTTGATCATGACAAGGGTAAAAGCCATTCCAGCGGCAAGCTGCTTTATTCAGCCCGTGTCATACCGCTTCGCGGTTCCTGGCTTGATTTCGAATTTGATCCCAAGGATCTGTTGCATGTTCGTATTGACCGAAGACGTAAATTCCCCGCCACGACCTTTTTAAAGGCCCTCGGCTATTCAAGCAGGGAATTATTGTCCGAATTTTATGATACTGAAACCATCACATTAACAAAGACAGGATTTTTCAGAGAAGCGAATATTGACAATCTCTTACGGCAAAAAATAACCAAGGATATTGTATCGTCCAAGGGAAAAACTAAAATACTGGCGAAAAAAGGAGACAGATACACCAAACGTCTCCATCGTGAACTGGAATCCCTGGGAATAGACAGAATCCCTGTTGATCTGGAAGATGTAAATGGCAGAATTCTAACGGATGATATTATTGATGAATCTACCGGAGAGGTGCTGGGCGCCAGAAATCAGCCCCTCACAGAGGCGATAATTGAGAAATTGATTGAAAAGGGCATTAACGAAGTTAAATGCCTGGTTCTGGATGCCCCCGGGGTAAGCTCCACAATCAGAGACACAATGCTTCTGGATAAAATTGACAGCAGTGATGAGGCTAAACTTGAGATATATCGCAAGATGAGGCCAAGCAGCCCGCCTACCCAGGAAGTGGCAAACAATTTTTTCAATAATCTATTTTTCAACACATCTTCCTTTGATCTCTCTTCCGTTGGAAGATTGAAGCTGAATTACAGGCTTGATTTAAAAGATGTAGATATCGAAGTCAGGACCCTGAGAAAAGAGGATATCATCTTAATAGTAAAAGAACTGATACGCCTTAAAAACTCAGAGGCATCGGTTGATGATATAGATAATCTCGGAAACCGAAGAGTCAGGGCTGTCGGAGAACTCCTTGAAAATCAGTACCGTATCGGACTAGTGAGAATGGAAAGGGCGATCAAGGAAAGAATGAGCCTTCAGGAAGTTGAAACATTAATGCCTCATGACCTGATCAACTCCAAGCCGGTATCCGCAGTTGTCAAAGAGTTTTTTGGCACCAGCCAGCTTTCCCAGTTCATGGATCAGACCAACCCACTCTCTGAGATCACTCACAAAAGGAGATTAAGCGCACTTGGCCCAGGAGGCCTGACAAGGGAGAGAGCGGGTTTTGAGGTCCGTGACGTCCATCCCACCCATTACGGACGCATATGTCCGATTGAAACGCCGGAAGGGCCGAATATAGGTCTGATTGTCTCTCTGAGTACATTCGCGCGTGTCAATGAATATGGATTTATTGAAACTCCCTATCATCACGTTGAGAACGCCAGGGTGACAAAGGATATTTCATATCTTTCCGCCCTTGATGAAAGGAATTATCCCATTGCTCAGGCCAACGCTCCACTTGACAGTAAAGGTAATTTTATCAATAAGGAAGCGGCGGTTCGTATTGAGGGCGAGGCAAGCAGGTCGCCTGTCAAGGATATTGTATATATGGATGTTTCTCCCGATCAGCTTGTCAGCGTTTCGGCCAGTCTTATTCCGTTCCTGGAACATGATGACGCCAACAGGGCCTTGATGGGTTCCAATATGCAGCGCCAGGCAGTTCCTCTTCTAAGGGCAAAAGCACCGTTGATAGGAACGGGTATTGAAGGAGTTGTGGCCAAAGATTCGGGAGTAACCCTGGTCGCTAAAAGTAGCGGCATTGTTGAGGATGTTGATTCTTCCAGGATAGTTATCAAATCCACAGGAGAAGATGGTGAAGAGGAAGTAGAGATCTATAAGATAATTAAATATCAGCGATCCAATCAGAATACCTGTTATAATCAGAGGCCCATTGTAAATAAAGGCGAATATGTTGAAAAAGGCCAGATTATAGCCGATGGACCGGCTACTGAGATGGGTGAACTCGCGCTCGGTCAGAATGTCATGGTCGCCTTTATGTCATGGGGCGGTTATAATTTTGAAGATTCTATTATTGTAAGTGAAAGGATTGTCAAGGAAGATATC
>CAZJOB010000206.1:0-6446 GCA_964547435.1 uncultured Desulfatiglans sp.
ACGATGAGATAAATGCAATGAAACTAATGAGGCGAAAGGCCTTTGAAATTCGGGGAGAGGCAATTCCTGCAATTCAACCACCAGAGACGCCTTTACTTTTACCAGTCGATTCTCCTGCTGCCATAAGCTGGCAGGGGAGCACAGGTGCATCAGGATATGAGATTCAGCGGCGAAAAGTTTCTGACAAAGACTGGATCACCCTGGCCGCCAATGTCTCTGACGCTGAAGAGGCGTACAGGCCTCTTTACGCGGATACTGAAACAGTTGAGGGCGAATTGTATGAATACCGTGTTCGAGCTTCTAATTCTGCCTGTGTTTCCGATTGGTCAAATACAAGCGGCCCTGTGAAAGGAACAGGCAGGATGCTTGTTGATACAATGAAGCGGGCAGCTCTGATCTTTACCAGCGGCGGTCCTCTGGAGTTTACCAGAAAGAATTCGCGTCAGGCAAAAGAGGATATATTTCGCCTGGCAGGACAGAAAGACGCCTTTGTGGTCTATTATCTTTCGAATCCCTTTGATGAATTTCAACTTGACTGCTTCTTTCCTGAAGATGTCGAACACCCGCGCATAGAGATAAGTCAGGATGGAATCGGGTACAGGGAAGTCAGTGCAAAATCCGAAAGCTATTTTCTTGAAGACGAGGCATATGGCTACTGGAAACCTGTACGCTATTCATTTAAAGAGCCTGAACTTGGGGCGAGGCATCTGAAAATCACCTGGCAGACAGAAATGCATCTGGCGCATGCGATTATAGGACCCTGATGGAATTAATAAAGTTCGACAAGCAACAAAATGGATTGAGTCTGCATAAATTGAGATGTCAGTTTCTGTTTGAACTTGAACACGGCATTCTACCCTTTTGGCTTAAATACAGTGTGGATGAAGGAAACGGCGGCTTTCATGGAAGGGTTGAAAATGAAGGAAAGGCTGTACCGCGTTCAAACAAGGGATTGATTCTCAATACGCGCATCCTGTGGGCTTTTTCCGCGGCTTATTCAGCCTTTGGGAACACTGAATATCTGAAAATGGCGGATCGGGCCTGGGAATATATAATAGACCATTTTATCGACAGGGCTTTCGGCGGGGCCTACTGGATGCTGGATTTTCAGGGAAGGCCTGTGGAGGATAAAAAGAAGGTGTATGGACACGCCTTTTTAATATACTCCCTGGCGGAATATTTTCGCGCTACAGGCAAACAGACGGCCCTTGATCTTGCTGTTGAGATATTTGATATCATCGAGAGGCGTTTCCTTGATCCGGAAAACGGCGGATATTTTGAGACTACGCTGCGTGACTGGACTTCGGCAGATGATATGAGACTCAGCGCCGTTGATCTTAATGAAAAGAAATCCATGAACGCGCACCTGCATATACTGGAGGCCTATACAGGGCTCCTTAGAGTATGGCCTGATTCAAGGTTGAAAAAACAACTCAATGCATTATTAAACGACTTTCTGCATCATATAATTAACAGGCAAACCTGGCACTTTCATCTATTTTTTAATGAATTCTGGGAGCCAAAAAGCGATGCTGTCTCCCCGGGACATGATATTGAGGGAAGCTGGCTTTTATGGGAGTCCGCACTGGTTATCAATGATCCAGGGATTAAAAAGGAGGTCGGGGAACTGTCAATTCATCTGTCAAATGCGGTGTATGAAAAATGCCTGGACCCGGATGGCGGTTTGATCTATGAAAACCATGATGATAATGAGAAAAATTTGGAAAAACACTGGTGGGTTCAGGCAGAGGCAATGGCAGGCTTTTTAAACGCATATCAGTTAAGCGGAGATTACAGATTCTACACGAAAATGCTGGGAGTATGGGAATATATTCGGGAAAATCTGATCGATCAGGTGAATGGCGAATGGTTCTACAAGAGGACTGAAGACGGAGTGATTGCCTTTGACCAGTTTAAGATTTCGGAATGGAAAGGCCCTTATCATAACAGCAGGGCATGTCTTGAAATGGCACGCAGACTGGATCTTTTAAGTTAAGAGGGAAGTGTATGGGATCATACTTTGATGAAAGGCTGAGACAGATTCAGGATTATCACAACCAGATAATCAGGCGAAAAAACGAAGCGCTTTTCAGCGTGCATGGTCTGTACAGACGTTACCGCTATCCTGTGATTACTGCGGAACACATACCTCTTGAATGGCGATTTGACCTGAATCCTGAAAAGAATCCGAGGCTGCTTGAACGTTTGGGTGTCAATACCGCCTTTAATCCGGGGGCAATTTATTCGAATGAAAAGTACCTGCTCGTGGTCAGGGTGGAAGGATGGGACAGAAAATCATTTTTTGCGGTGGCCGAAAGCCCGAATGGCCTTCAGGGTTTTCAGTTCTGGCCTGAACCGGTTGTTATGCCTGAAACGCAGGACCCGGATGTCAATGTCTATGATATGCGTCTGACCCTGCATGAGGATGGCTGGATCTATGGTGTATTCTGTACCGAACGAAAGGACCCCGATGCACCTTCAGGCGACCTTTCTTCGGCTGTTGCACAGGCCGGTATTGCACGGACCAGGGATCTGAAGACATGGGAGCGTCTTGCCGATCTTAAGACCAATTCCGTGCAGCAGCGAAATGTTGTATTGCACCCTGAGTTCGTGAATGGAAAATACGCGTTTTATACCCGCCCGCAGGACGACTTTATTCAAGCCGGTCCCGGCGGTGGAATCTGCTGGGGTCTTTCTGATACCATTGAAAATGCCAGGATTGACAAGGAAATTGTCATTGATGAGCGCCTCTATCACACTATAAAAGAAAGCAAGAACGGCCAGGGTCCGCCTCCGATAAAGACGAATCACGGCTGGTTGCATCTGGCCCATGGCGTTCGCAATACTGCTGCCGGTCTCAGGTATGTTCTTTATCTTTTCATGACGGAACTGGCGCGGCCATGGGTGCGTTCATGGGCGCCTGGCGGATACATGATTGCGCCTCAGGATGAAGAACGAATCGGGGATGTAAGCAATGTGGCGTTCTGTAACGGCTGGATCGCAGATGAATCCGGCAGGGTGTTGATCTATTACGCGTCTTCAGATACGAGAGTCCATGTTGCTGAAACGAATATCAATACCCTGGTGGATTATGCCATTAATACGCCGCCGGACGCCCTTACCAGCGCCGGCAGCGTAAAACAACGATTGGAGTTGATTAACCGGAATCGGAAATGATTGACTATTCGGCAGGTTCGTTTTTCAGATTGCTGAAAAAGGCGGCCTTTTCTTTGTCAGGAGTCCTGGAACTTGACAAAGTTATTCAGTGACAATATTATACCTCCTCAGTTTCAATTACGCATATCTGTTTATTTCAATTCATATCCCCGGAAAGGGATTTCCTGTCAACCAGTTATTATGGAGGTTTTATGATCAGAGCAAAAATGAACATCTTGATGTTATTCTGTTTTTTGCTGGGCATTATTCTGTCCGGCTGTACGCAGCAGGATTCAACAAAAGAAGAAACCGCTGAAAAAACAGCGCCTGCAGCCGAAAAGTCAGCCGCAGCGGTTGAGGAAGCCACATCGCCCGGAGACACTGAAGGGCAGTTTCCCCAGTCCTTTTACAAACCCAGGGAATGCGAATGCACCAGATCAACCCTGGAAGAGGCGGTGAAGAGTTATATCGCCGCTCAGGAATCAGGAGACCTCTCGAAAATGGTTCTCGCTCCTGACGCCAAATTTATTGAAAACATGAGTGAAACCACAAAGGAAAAGGGTCTCTGGAACACAGCCCTGCCTATTGCCTTTCACCGCAGTATTTATGACGCCGCGCGCTGCAAGACATTTACAGAGATTATAGTAACCGAGGGAGGACATCCCTATGTTATCGGAACCCGCCTGGGAGTCGATAAAGGGGAGGTGATAGAGATTGACAGTCTGGTAACTGACAAAGAAGACTGGCTGTTCAACGCGGAAGACTATCTGAAATATTCAAAGGCCGAAGACTGGCCTATCCTTCCTGTGGATAACCGTGTCAGCAGACAGGAGCTGATTGATGCCGCACATCAATACTTTGATTTTGTGTTTCTGGACAAGGGTGTACGGCCTCCATGGGGGACCCCATGCGCCAGGCTTGAAGGCGGCGCCTACACGAATCCCGACAACAATGATAAAGACAATTGCCAGATACCGGGGCCGCTTGGAGAGATGTTTGTTAATGACAGGACCTTTGTGGTCGATGAGGAGATGGGCGCTGTAAACGTATTCTGCCGCTTTGGCGACAGCGTTACAGGCATGCCGGACGCGCATACATTCAGGATGGAAAACGGAAAATACCGATGGATTCATACACTTAGCGTGAATCTTACCGGCGAACCTGTGGATGTTCCGGAGTTCAAGCCAAAGGAAGATTGCACATGTTCCCGCGCGACACTGGAAGCGGCGGCGGCGAGTTATATCGCGGCTCAGGAGGCCGGGGATCTTTCAAAGATGAACCTTGCTCCGAATGTAAAATACCTGGAAAATATGAGCGAAATCGCAAAGGAAGATGGACTCTGGAATAACGCACTGCCGATAGCCCTTCACCGCAGTATTTATGATGTCGGACGCTGCATGACATTTTCCGAGGTTATTGTTACCGAAGGCGGGCATCCCTATGTTATCGGCACCCGTCTGGAGGTTGACAACAGCGGTAAGATTACCAGGATTGACAGCCTTGTGACTGATAAAGAGGACTGGCTCTTCAACGCGGAGGACTATCTCAAATATTCCAGCGCCGAAGACTGGCCTGTTCTGCCTCTTGATAATCGGGTCAGCAGACAGGATCTGATAGACGCGGCCAATCAGTATTTTGATTTTGTCTTTATGGATAAGGGCATACGGCCGCCCTGGGGGACCCCATGCGCTCGTCTGGAGGGGGGCGCCTATACGAATCCTGACAACAATGATAAAGACAATTGCCAGATACCGGGGCCGCTTGGTGAACTCCCCATAGTAGACCGGACTTATGTGGTAGATGAAGAGATGGGCACGGTGAATGTATTCTGCCGTTTCGGGGCCAGCACCAACGGGATGCCTGATTCACACACATTCAGGCTGGTCAATGGAAAATACCGGTGGATTCATACATTAAGTGTTAATCTAACCGGGCAAAGCCTGGCAGCTCCGGAAAACGCGCCGGGGCAATAATTCGGTTGCCGTTGTGTAAATAAATACTCAGGCAGCCTGTTGGACTGCCTGAGTATAAAAAAATGCGGACATCACTTGTTCTTCACATATGGCCCTATTATACCAAGATAATGGAATTATTTGAGGAGAAAATTCTGAAAGTCATTAACTGAGTTTTCATTCTATAAGAGTAGCAATTTTCCTTATTTGTCATTCCGCATCTTGCCTGTCCCAATGCTGTTGTCGGGGCCTGTCCCGATGATTTTATCGGGGCCTGCCAGGGCGTAGCCTTGGCGAAGACCGGATCACGGAATCCGAACCTCCTCTGTTATTCCGCGACTTGATCGCTGAATCCGAACCTCCTCTGTCATTCCGCGACTTGATCGCGGAATCTATTCATTTCAAGTACTTATAGATTCCCGCCCCCGTATCAAGTACGGGGCAGGCTCCAACCGCGGGAATGACGTTTCCAGGACTTTTTGCGAGTTCGTTAATATTGACGCAACTCCTCTTCGGTGATATCTTCTTGCGATATATAACCCTTATGGAGGATACATGTCCCGATACAGACACCTGATTATCTTCTGTTTTTTTATTGTTATCATCTTAAGCCATACAGAAACCCGTGCAGAAAACCCTGAATATATACATATCACCTACGAGCCCTGTTATATAGGATGTGATTATGCTTTTCCATATTGTTACGGCTATAAAATTTTCAACATCAATGATGCAATACGAATAAAGAACTGGGAGACTGAAGGTGATCTGATAAAGGGCCGGGCCGTTGTGAATGTCAACGGGAAGGTAACCGCAAAGCTGTGCTATCAGGTATCACTTAATAACAAAGACTACCTGCTGAATGATGAATTAAACCTTGAAGCGGAATTTGACTTTATTGTGAAAATGTCCGAAGACACTCCGGGTGGGAATTTTGATTCCGTGTGCATCAATTATGAAGAGAGCAGGATATCCTATTCATCTTTTACCTTCAAAGGAGATCTGTTAAAGAAACCTTACTCTTTTTTCCCGGAAATCGAAAAAGCCTTGACCTATGAAATGGAGCTTGTTTTTGCGGATTCTTTATACAGGGCCGTTTACGATTCATTATCAGATAATCTGCCTGAAGGAAAAGAAAAGAGAAAAAATATATATTGTGATGGAGAGCAGGCTGATTCGGGGTCGGATAAGATCGCCTGCGGGTGTAACTAGGAGGTTGTCCGGGCATAGACACTGATGTCCGGAAATAAAGTCATGCGCTTATAACGAGACCTTTGAAAAAAATGACAAAAAGTGTCATATTGTCATACCGGCGAAAGCCGGTATCCAGTGTTTTCA
>CAZJOB010000207.1:0-383 GCA_964547435.1 uncultured Desulfatiglans sp.
AAAAATGAGCACCAAATAATGTGATCAAATTAGCCTTTTTGCCTTAGCTTGACGCAAATGCGCGCAGGCGGGAATGACGTTTTTTGGACTTTTTAAGAGTTCAACAATTTTGGCGAACTTGTAAAAAGCTATTTTATGCCGCTTCTCGGCAACCTATGAGAAACGAAGTCGACGACTTCATTTGAAGGGATTGTCTTTTCCCCCTTTGGAAAAGGGGGCAGGGGGATTTAACGAAGGTGGCGCCTGCACCATGCAGAGTAAAAGCTCGATTGATGCAAAGGCAAAATCCCTTCGCGGCCTTCACTTTAAAAAGGGAAGGGGTTGGCTCCTCATTTGCAAAGGAAAACAGGGAAGGATTGATAAAATCCTAAAAAGCTGTTTTA
>CAZJOB010000207.1:393-6445 GCA_964547435.1 uncultured Desulfatiglans sp.
CAAATGGAAATAGGGAAGGGTTGATGAACTTATAAAGCTGTTTTCTGCCGAGAACAACATAATAAAATTATGCAATAATAGGAAAAATGAAAAATTCATTCTGGAAACGAAATTATGTAAGACTGATAAAGATGCACGGAGAACCTCGAACAATCGCGCTGGGCCTTGCCCTTGGCCTGTTTATCGGGATGTCGCCGTTTATGGGCTTTCACATGATCGCAGCCCTTTTCTTTGCCGCAATTCTCAAATGGAATAAACTGTCGGCAGTTATTGGCGTGTGGATATCAAACCCCTTAACAGCTCCTCTGATTTACGGCTCAACCTATTTCACAGGGGCTAGGATATTGAATTTTTTCAGGGAAAAAGAAATAAGCCTTAGAAGAAATTTTGACTTCAGGTCTATCGAGAGCTATTTTGATAATGCGCCTGACATTATATGGGCCCTGATAACAGGTGGAATAGTAATCGGAATCCTGGTTGCTCTTATCGGTTATTTTATTTCCTATTTCGCGATAGTAGAATACAGGGAGGATATTAAAATCAGGATTGCCCGGCGAAGGGAAAGAAGAAAACAAAAAAAGCTTGAAAAAAAGCAAGAAAAACAGAAAGATATTATTTCCGAGTAGATTCTTTCAGATGAGGACGATTTCATGGCCTTAAAATCAAATAAAAAATCATACATTATTGCCGTTATAATCTGCGCTGCCGCCCTTATCGGATATTTCCTTATAAAAGGATGGCATGAAAAAGACCCGGAGAAGGCAATAAATCATGAAGAATCAGTATGGGCTGAAGAAAAAGGCCGGCTGTCGGATAAAATAATCATTCTTGAAAAGGAAATAGCCGGTCTCAAAGGATTGGAATATATTGAGGAGCAGACAGAGGAATCACAAAGAGAAGAACCCCCTGCCCCGGATGTTGAAGAACAGGAATCAGCGCCCTCTATCGATGAAATCGAACGTGATATAGCGGCCTTTTTTATGCATCTTGATGAACAGGAATACTTTAAGGCATATAATCCTGAAGGCAGTGCCTACAATGAGTATGAGGCATCTGTACAAGCGTTATCGTCAAAAAATCCCATTATTGCAGGTGAGACAGACACCCTTTACAACCTGTTTCTTAATATGGCCCATTTTTACAGGGTGCTGGGCAAGGAGAGGCTTTCTCTTATGAGGGACGTTATCAGTCATGAAGGAGAACAGATAGAATCCCTTATGAGGTCATTTTATCTCTGGTATACCTATGAATATGATGAAGAAAAAAAGATAACAGGAAGGCCGGGGCCCGATGTCCTGTATGAATATGCGGCTTTTTTTCTTAACACCATTGGAGGAAGAAGCTATCTGTTAAGGAGGGATTCGAAAATACGCCTTCTTACTGTATATTACTCAGTGCTGATACTTGACCGCGCCAATGACATGAAAATGAATCCGCACGGCATTGATATCAGACCGCATATCAAAAACCTGCTAAAAGACATGTCAAATTACACGGGTCTTGAATATAGAGGAGATTATCTGAATATGCTGAAAGAACTGGATGCCGGGTATCAGCGTTAAGATTCTCTTCTCATATTAACCGGTATTCGGCACCTCTTCTTCGCGAACTGCCAGAAGAAAAAGCAGAAAAGGCCCAGGCATATATTTATCATTCCAAGAACAAATATCCGGTTGCTCCAGTCCAGAGAGATGATGACAAGGCCGAGACTTCCGAAAAGACCCATAAAGCAGTTCATCAGTGATGACGCCGCCCCTGTATTTTTGTCCTGCTGCTCCAGTATAAGGTTCATGGATGGGGGCCGCTGAAACGAAAAAGCGGCGCTGCCGACGATGATTGAACCGAGAAACAGGGCGGGATGCAATTCACCGATAAAAATAAGGAGCACCCCGCTTACAAGGCATAAAATAAAGCTTCCCGATATAATCTTAAGCGGTTTTATATACTGGGAAATGCGTATATATGCCAGCGCTGCAACTACGCAGACAAACGCGTTCGCGCCGAAATAAAGGCTGTAGGCGTCTTCACTCACCCCGAACCCGCTTATAAATATTGTTGGAGATATACCGACAAAGGCCATCATACCCAGAGGCGCTACTGCGAACATCAATACCAGCATGGTAAATGACGGATTCTTTAAAACGACAAACAGGTTGGAGAGAGAGGCAAAGACGCCTTCATTCGAGAGGTCATTATTGGTTTCCCTGTAAAAGATACTGAATAACAGGGTTATTACTCCAAGCAGGGCCAGGATTATAAAAGTGCCCCGCCATGAAATGAAGTACAGGATCTGCGCACCGAAGATGGGCGCTATGGCCGGCACAAATCCGGTTAATGCCCCGATTATGGCAAATGCCTTTTCCTTTTTATCCGAAGGGAAAAAGTCCTTTACAATGGCCGCTGAAATGGCCACGCCCGAACCGCATCCGATTGCCTGAAACACCCTTGAAACAATCAGAAAATAGATATTCGGGCTGAAGGCGCACGCCAGGCTTGAGACAATAAACAGGCTTATAGAAGGAAAAATAATAGGTTTTCGGCCATACCGGTCTGAGAGCGGACCGAAAATCAGGCCTGAGACGCTTATTACAATAAAAAAGAGCACCAGCGTCAGGTTGACCAGTTCCACTGATGTATTAAGCTGATTCTGAATGGATGGAACAGCCGGAAGGTACATATCGGTAGCCAGCATGGGAAAGGCGGTAAGTATCGCCACAAATACAAGCATTGTGTTTATACCCAACTGCCTTTGGTTATTTTTATTTTGAGACTTTTCAGTCATATATTCTCCGAAAATAACAATCCAGTTTTCTACCAACAGTGCTACCGGGATCGAATATTCAATTTTTATGCAAGGCTTTTATCAACTGTTATTGTGGAATAATAAAGGCTGCGGCAGTAATTTTGTAATAAAACACTCTTGGTAGAAATGTCATTGTTATTATAATCAGTTACATAAAGTTAAGCCTGTTTAAAAGTAAACCGGAGTATATTGGATATTCGAATAAGTGTCAACAGATATGGAGTATCAGATGACTTTATGTGGATCAATCCGAATTTCTCAAAGGATTAATGACCTGTTTTATTGAGTAATTTGCCAGACAAGTATCTACATCCGTGCCCGGTACCTGTCACCCTGAGCGAAGCGAAGGGTCTCTATTTTATGACCAGTCCATGCAAGATCACGCCATCCAGAATAACAGTTTCATGAGAGATTCTTCGCTTCGCTCAGAATGACAATTTTAATTGCTCAGAATGCGTCTGCAGATAACTATTGCGCACTCGTAAAAAGTCCCGAAAACGTCATTCCCGCACAGGCTGGATTCCGTAAGTGTTTGGAATAACAGGATTACCAGGGTTTAAATCATGCCGGGGCAGGCTTTTTTTGCCGGAATGACGAAAAATGGTGTGTTTCGACTTTTTTCGACTAAAACTATATAGGAAGGAGATGCTGCATAACTGCAATTAAAATAATATCAAATATTAAAGCAGGCTTATAGCCTATAGGCTGAAGGCTATTAGGAAAAGCTAAATAAAAAAAATCGAATTCGGTAAAAACAGATCCGTGCTTCCCTTTCAGCCAATGCAGAAATGATCTCAATGTATTGGGACATCGGGTGCATAATTCATAAGCGGCAGAAGGAAAAAGGTTGGGGATCAGGTGTAATTCCCAGATTGGTTGAAGATCTGAAAAATGAACTCCCGGAGACAAAGGGTTTTTCTAAGCGTAATATTGGATACATGATTCGATTTGCTAATGAATACGGGATACAACCAATTTTGCAACAGCCTGTTGCAAAATTGGTAACCAACACCCGACAGAATAAAATGCCACAGCCTGTGGCACAAAAACCCTTTATGGTAAAAAGTATGGAGGTGAAGATCCCCAGCTTATCGAAGGTGATATATTCCGTATGTATATAAGCGTTCCTGAGTTTAAAAAACCTTCGGCAGGGATATCAAAGATAGTTACATCTAAAAAAGTAACCCAGCAAGTAACCCAGCAAGTACTGAGACTGCTTAGCGCCTGCGTTGGGGAGATGAGTCGAGCTGAACTGATGAAGGAGGTTGATATAAGGGACAGGGTGAGTTTTGCCAGAAACTACCTGGAACCCTCATTGGAAAAAGGGTTTGTGGAAATGACACAGCCTGATTCACCCAACAGCCCAACACAAAAATACAGATTGACTGAAAAAGGAAAACTAATTCTTGAACAGGTAAAATGATTTTTCGAATTTTATTATTACCAATAGCAGTATAAAAATAATGCCAACAAAAATGTTGCCAACAATTCTGTTCGATTGTTTTTGAAGAGTACAAGATGTATAAAAGCTTACTCATATATAAATAATTTTGAATCTTTACCCTGTTAAATACCGAAAGGTAGATTTGAAATAAACATATTACAAATCTTATTTACCAGGGTGAATATAATACCTTGAATTTATCAATGAAATTTCCCTTGATTTTTCAATCTATTAGTCTTAAAGCTAACCCATTGTATATTTTCGGGTATAATGAATTATAGTATTACAAGTCTTTATGCTTTATAGTTTTTATATTGATGTAATTTTTTATTTGTCTGCCGCAGGCGAATTTTAATTGATCACTGAAATTGCATCATCATATATTATTTATAATAGTATTTTTGTCGTTATTCCACGACTTGCTTGTTCCGACGCGGTTTTCGGAGACTAAGGAATACAGTTGTTTTTGATTTTTGGAATCTGTTAAAAATAAGGATCTAATCCCGTCTAGTTTTCGATTGTGTCTAAAATTCAGGGAAAAAGTGAAGATGAGAGTAGGCCCTATTTCTTTGTCTAAGAATTGCAAATGGAGAAAATGCTATGAACTATCCACTCGAAAATCTAACACCCGAGAAGTTCCAACACTTCTGTCAAGCATTACTGACTAAAGAATTCCCCAATATGCAGTGTCTTCCGGTAGCACAACCAGACGGTGGCAGAGATGCACTCCAGTTTTCCTTTTATGTGCTAAAAGGTGGGTTCGTCATGTTTCAAGTGAAATTTGTACGCGAACCGGAGATGATCAATGAGCCACATAAATGGTTGGTTTCCATAATTGAAAAAGAGATGCCAAAGGTAAGGCAGCAAATACCAGAGGGTGCAAAACAATATGTCTTGATAACAAATATCCGGGGTACTGCTCATCCTGGCACAGGTTCTATAGACACAGCCCAAAAAATACTTACGGAGGCAATGAAAATCCCATCAATATGCTGGTGGAGAGATGACTTATGCCGACGTCTAGATAGTTCATGGGATTTAAAGTGGGCATACCCGGAAGTTATGACAGGACCCGATTTAATAAGATATGTGATTGAACAAGGACTCTCTGAAGGAAAAGAGAGGCGTGCTTCCGCTGTGCGAGCATTTATCAAATACCAATATTCTGTGGATAAAGAAGTGAAGTTTAAGCAGGTCGAACTTCAGAATAAACTATTGGACTTGTTTGTTGATGTACCGCTCGAAGTTGCCACAGGTAGATCTTTACATAGCTATTTCCATAAAGTCACTACCATGCAAGAAGTACAGCAAGTAATCCTTAAATCTCCTGATGAAATCATTCTGCCAACTTCTTTAATACTCGAGGATGCTGAACCTCTGAATGCAAATCAAATATATCACGAAATGATTCAGCTACCTCAGGAGATGGGAGCATCACATTATCCTCACCTATCATCCTACTCCGAGACCATGGGAGCAGCAGAACACCTTCTCCGCCCCGACTTCCAGCATGCGTTTCCGAGAGTTGTGTTGGAGGGTGCTCCAGGCCATGGTAAATCAACAATTACACAATACATCTGCCAAGTTCATCGGATGCACCTGCTGGAAATGCACACTGATCTCCTACAAATACCTGAATCGCAGAAGGCAACTGCAATTCGTTTACCAATTAAGGTTGACCTAAGAGATTTTGCAAGTTGGCTGGCAAGAAGGAACCCATTTACCCCAGAAGGAGGCGAAATCCAGATTGGAGAAGAGATATTGTCAAATGTTGTGTATGAGGAATTAGGCGGCGTTCCTCATCT
>CAZJOB010000208.1:0-6405 GCA_964547435.1 uncultured Desulfatiglans sp.
GAAAAGATAGATCACTGGCCTGAAAAAAATTATCCTGCCAGCATAGAATCATTGTATAAGAAACCCCTGCCAGGCGGCAGCGAACCGGTTACCATCAGTTTTTCCCAGGCCCTTCGAATAGCAGCCGAAAACAGTCCTGATTATCAGTCGCAGAAGGAGAACCTTTTCAGGTCAGCCCTGACCCTTGATCTTACCCGCAATGACTATGGCCTTAAAACCGGTGTAAAGGGAGATTCCAAGATCAGCGATGATAAATCACAGAATATTAAGGGACTGGAACATGGCGGAGACCTGAGCCTGAGCAAGACCCTGAAGGACGGCACCAGGCTCGCGGCCAATTTGGCCATTGACCTTGTGAGTCTTTTAACACAGGGCAAGACATCATCATTCGGTATAACCGGCGACGCATCCATCTCCATACCTCTTCTAAGGGGCGCAAGGACATACATATACTCCGAAAATCTCACCCAGGCTGAACGCAATGTGGTCTATTCTGTCTGTGATTTTGAGAGGTATAAAAAGACATTCGCGGTCAATATTGCCACAAACTACCTGAATGTCCTGAGACAGCTTGACCAGAGGGACAATTCAACTGAAAACTACAAGATTCTTATCGCCTCAGCCAGAAGGTCGCGCAGGCTCGCTGACGCGGGGAGGCTCGATGAAATAGAGGTGGACCAGGCCGTGCAGAGGGAGCTCTCGGCACGCGACCGGTGGATCTCGGCCATGGAGCAGTATAAAAACCGGATGGACTCGTTCAAACAGATGCTGGGGCTTCCGCCTGACGCACTCATTGAACTGGACAGATCCGAACTTGATAAACTGATCTCCTATATTGACTCGGAAATTGTGTCCAAGGTAAGGATCGAAGAGATGTCCGAAACAGGCAAAAAGATTCCGCCCGCTGACACACCTATTGAACTTACCGAACCGGACAAATCAAATACCGGTCCAATGGAACTGGAAGAAAGGCGCGCCATTGAACTGGGACTCAGGAACCGCCTTGATTTTAAGGTGTCTGAAGGAAAGGTGTACGACGCGCAGAGAAATGTAATAGTAAAGGCGGATGCGCTTGGCGCTGAACTGACCCTTCTTGGACAGGGACGTTCGGGATCATCACGTTCTCTCGGCATGGCGGGAATGGATAACGCGAGGTTGCAGCCTGACAAAGGTGTGTTCTCAGGTCTTTTAAGCCTTGACCTCCCCTTTGAAAGAACAGCCGAACGAAAGGCATACAGAGAGAGCTATATCTCCCTTGAAAAGGCTGTTCGTGATTTTCAAAGCCTTGAAGATGATATCAAGCTCTCAGTGCGTCAGAGTCTTCGATCGATGTCTCAAGCAAGGGAGGGTCTCAAGATACAGAAACAGGCAGTATCCGTAGCCGAAAAGAGAGAAAAAAGCACAAATCTCTTTTTTGAGGCAGGCAGGGCCCAGATTCGTGATGTTCTGGAAGCCCAGGAAGCGCTTCTTACCGCCCGAAACTCCCTGACCTCAGCCGTTATCGATTACAGGGTCGCTGAACTCGAATTTCAAAGAAACACAGGATTGCTCAAGATAGACAGTGAAGGTCTGTTACTGGAATATTCCCCGGAGGATGAAGATGATGTTGAACAGGAATGAAATGATTAAAATTGCAAAGAATAAATTCGATGAATTTAAGCGGTTCATCAAAGAAAGGCCCAAACACGCAGCCATAGCGGGTGTCGGAATATTGTTTTTTATTATATTATTGTTCGTGATTTTTGGCGGCGAAGAGATTGATAGTAATGGTTCAACCTTCGATGCAAAAAAAGGCCCCTTGAGAATAAGCCTTACAGAAACAGGCACTATTCAGGCAAAGGAACGAATAATAGTCAAGAATGAAGTTGAAGGCAATACATCTATTATTTTCATCGTGGATGAGGGAACAGAGGTAAAAAAGGGAGATCCGCTTGTTGAGCTTGATTCCAGCAATCTCACTGACCAGAAGATTGATCAGGAGATAATGGTCCAGAATGCGGAGGCTTCCTTTATCGGTGCGCGTGAAAATTTTGCGGTGACTGAAAACCAGGCCAAGAGTGATATAGACAATGCACAGCTCAAATATGACTTTGCTGTTCAGGACCTGGATAAATATAAAAAGGGTGAATACCCGAAACAGTTAAAAGAGGCTGAATCAAAGATCACACTTGCCGAAGAGGAATATAAAAGGGCAGAGGATAAACTGGACTGGTCAAAAAAACTGTTCGATGATAAATACCTCTCCAAAATTGAGCTTCAGGCCGATGAACTTTCATATAATCAGAAAAAACTGAGCCTGGATCTTGCCAAGGAAGACCTTAAACTGCTTCAGGACTATACACATAAAAGACAACTGGATCAGCTTACAAGTGACGTAAAACAGGCTGAAATGGCCCTTGAAAGGACAACCAGAAAGTCAAAGGCCGACGTTGTTCAGGCCGAGGCGAATCTCAAGGCAAAAGAGGCCGAATATAACCGCCAGAAGGACAGGCTTGAAAAATTTAAAACCCAGCTTGAAAAGACAAAGATATACGCGCCTGCGGACGGTCTTGTGTTATACGCCACGAGCGCAGAGCGCGGTCCCAGGTTCATGTCTTCCACAGAGCCCCTTGATGAGGGCTCCACGGTTCGTGAGCGTCAGGAACTTATACATCTTCCCACCACGGCTGGGTTTAACGCGGAGATCGGAATATATGAGTCAAGCCTTGACAAGGTGAGACCCGGACTTACTGTCTTGATTACGATTGACGCCCTGCCCGGCCAGATGTACAGGGGCAAGGTGACAAGCGTGGCCCCGGTGCCTGACGCCATGTCATCATTCATGAGTCCTGATCTCTCCATATATGACACCCTGATAGAGGTTGAAAATTCCGATAACAGCAATCTCCTGAAATCAGGAATGGGCTGCACGGCGGAAGTCATTATACACCAGTACAAAGATACAATATATGTCCCTGTTCAGGCCGTAATCAGGGTGAATAACAAACCGACCGTGTATGTTGTCAAGAGAAACAAACTCAGGCCAAGACAGGTTGAAACAGGTCTGGCCAACAACCTTATGATCAGCATAACAAGCGGACTCAAGGAAGGCGAGGTGGTTTCACTGACGCCGCCCCTGGCCCAGGCCACTGTCTCACAAAGCATGAATGAGATAATCGAGGATATACCAATCGGACCGGCGCCTGATGCATCCGAACTGCCCGCGGCTCCGCGAAGCAATGATCAATCATCCGGTTTTGGAGGCGGAATGGGCGGCATGGAGGGCCGAATGCCTTCAAAGGAAGAGATGATGAAGAGGATGGACAGTGACGGCGACGGCAAGATTTCCAAAAGCGAAGTGCCATTCCTCTCCGAGAACTTTGATCAAATGGACAAGAACGGCGATGGATTTCTGGAACCGGATGAAATGGTATTTCCTGACATGGGCAGCGGACAATTCGGACCGCAACCCGGAGGTCAGGGATTTAAAATGCCTTCAAAGGAAGACATGATGAAGAGGCAGGACAAGGACGGCGATGGAAAGGTGACCGAGAATGAATTCATGGCATTCCCGGGCATGAGTTTTAATGACATGGACAAAAATGGCGACGGCTATATTACACTTGATGAGTTTGAAATCCCTGATTTTTCTTCAATGGGAGGCATGCAGGGAGGAGGAGGCGGCCGTCGCGGCGGAATGCAGGGGGGCGATTTCAGTCTTCCGGGCGGAGGAGGCAGATGACAGACCAGCCGCAAAACAACGGCCCGGTAATCAGACTGGAGGACGCCTATAAGATATACCCTATGGGGACCGAAGAGGTAAGGGCCCTCAACGGTGTGAATGTATCCTTTGACAGGGGAAGTTTCTGGGCAATAATGGGACAAAGCGGTTCCGGCAAAAGCACGATGATGAATATCATCGGCTGCCTGGACAGGTTGTCAAAGGGACGTTATTTTCTTGAAGGCGATGATGTGAGCGGAATGAATGATGATTCGCTGAGTGATTTCAGGCTGCGCCATCTGGGATTTATCTTTCAGAGCTTCAACCTTATTCCGCAACTCTCGGTTCAGAGAAATATTGAACTGCCCCTCTACTATCTCGGTTGGGAAGAGGAAGAGAGTGCAGAAAGATCCAGAGAACTCGCAAAGAGTGTAGGACTGGAAAAACGTCTGGAACATCGCCCCACAGAGCTTTCCGGAGGACAGATGCAGCGTGTGGCAATAGCCAGGGCCCTTGCAAATGACCCGCCCATTCTGCTTGCAGATGAACCCACGGGAAACCTTGACAGCACAACCGGCGAACAGATAATCGAATTGCTGAAACAACTGAATTATCAGGGGAAGACAATAATCATGGTTACGCATGAACCTGATATTGCCACGCATGCAAAAAATGTCCTGCACATGAAGGATGGCATTATTGAGAGAATAGAGAAAAATGGCAATAAAGCGAACTAAATTCACACGTGATGTGCTTCTTGGAATTGAGAACCTGCTTCTTCACAAGCTGCGCTCATTTTTGACCGCGCTTGGCGTAATATTCGGCGTCGGCAGTGTTGTGGCAATGCTTTCGGTTGGAGAAGGCGCCAGCAAAAAGGCCCTTGATGAGATAAAAAAAGTGGGAAGCAACAATATCAGAATAATATCCGAAAAATCCAGAGAAGACGAGGCCACTACTTCAACACGCACTCGTATGAGTGTCTACGGCATCACTTACAAGGATTTTGAAAGGATTTCCGGAACCTACTCAACCATACAAACGGCTGTTCCTGCCAAAGAGGTTCGAAAACAGGGGCGGCTGGGCGACAGGACCCTTGAACTCAGGGTTATTGGAACCACCCCTGACTGGTTTGAACTGGTTAAGAGACCTGTAATAGCAGGAAGAACCATTATACAATCCGACATAGAATGGCATTCTGCCGTAGTGGTGCTTACCGAATGGGGCGCCAGAAAGCTGCTTGTTACCAGGAATACCATTGGGCAGAACCTCACAATCGGGGAAAACAATTTTCAGATAATCGGCATTGTAAAGAGTGAATCCGGTTCAGGCTCGGACGTGCAGCTACCGGACCAGGAGATAGACGCCTATATACCGCTTAATGTGGCCCGTTCATATTACGGCGATATAAGCATGAAAAGATCAACCGGTTCAGAGGAGATGAACAGGGTTGAACTGCATGAGGCAATTGTCCAGGTAAAGGAGATAAAGGATGTGGAGTCGACTGCAAATGCGATTGAGGCAATGCTTAAAAAATTTCATGACAAAGTTGACTACAAAATGAGCGTTCCTCTTGCCCTTCTTCGCCAGGCGGAGTCGACCAAACGGACATTTAACATAGTGCTCGGATCTATCGCCGGCATAAGCCTGCTCGTTGGAGGCATCGGCATCATGAATATAATGCTCGCCTCTGTCACTGAAAGAACGCGCGAAATAGGCATAAGGCGTGCCATAGGCGCAAAGAAAAAACAGATTATAACCCAGTTTCTTATTGAAACAGTGGTGCTTTCAACAATAGGAGGGATTGTAGGCCTGGGCCTGGGCCTCTTTATCCCACTTTTGATAACACTGTTTGCCAAGATGCCCACTGTTATCACACCGATAAGCATTATACTTCCTTTTGTAATCAGCATTGGCATCGGTATAGTGTTCGGCATATACCCCGCCGCGCGCGCGGCCGAGGTGGACCCCATAATCGCTCTCAGGCATGAATAGAAATAAGGCTAAGGGCGCAAGGCGCATGGCGCAAGGAAAAAGATAAATACAGATGTAGGGGCGCCGCGCCCTGGCTCGTCATCTTGTCGCGGCGTAGCTTAAGCGGCGGAAGCCTTGACGAATGCGGCCGCCTTCGTTTTGATGAACCGGAACTACGTCGCGCCAGGCAAAGGCCCGCCCCTACGATATATTGATAACTGGCTGATTTTATTAAGGGCAATATACCACTTTCAGTCATTTTCCTTTTCAATGATTAAAAAGCTGTCGGGTTGATAATCCGACCTACATGCTTGTTTATTTTCCCCCTGTGCCCCGAATTTTGATGAGGATCTCCTTAAACAGGGGATCGGCAGCCCAGACCTGCGCTGTGCGGGAAACGGGATCTTCAAGGGCCTCGATAAGGACAGGCACTACTTCAGGCAGATAAACATCCATCTGTTTCCATTCTTCGAAAATTTCCAGTAATTCCTTTTTGTTTATTTTTCCTTCTTCTGTGTTTCGTAAATAATTTATTACGAATTCCATGATCTTATCATCAATAGACCGATTATCCTCTAATAGATGCATTGTCTTGAGAAGGTATTTTCCTGCAATGATGGGATTGCCCCCTGCCGATTCCTTGTTTAAACGCAGTATTGTCTCAAACATGAGGTAAAAATACAGGACCTTCAACTCCTTTTGTGGAAGGGGGTTATTTGCTTTCTCCATTTCAT
>CAZJOB010000209.1:0-6396 GCA_964547435.1 uncultured Desulfatiglans sp.
GATCGCGGAATCCATTGTTTTCAAGCATTTATGGACTCCCGCCGGAGTTTATTAACGAACGCGTCCCTTTTCTGCTGCCTGTCCGAAAATATTTCAGTAATGCCTGCTTTCATGATAGTTATTTTCATGGGTATGAGCATACATGTCAAACTGGAAAAACCTATAGGAAGGGAAATAGCTATAGGAAAAACCAGTGATTGGCAGTTAAAGGATAAGGAAGCAGAAAATAGAAAATAGAAAAGAGAAAATAGTAGATACCTGTGTCAGCATAGGTATAAGTCTGTGAATGTCTGTGTGGGTCTGTGGCATAATTAGATCTATTGGGAGGCCTTTAATCTTTAAAACTGAATTTTCTCAGATCAAGACCCTCAATATCAAAAACGGCCAGTCTGTTTTTGAGAGGCTGTCCTTTTTTAAGTAATATTTTTATAACCTCCATGGTCTGAAGCGAAGCGATTACAGCAGGTGCTATTGCAGGAATTCCAAGAATGGATGCGGGATTATTTTCAGAAGATATTTCTTTTTTTTCTCTTCCATAGAGACTCTCAAGACCCGTATCATCGGGAAATATGCTCATAATCTGACCCTCAAAACCTGCTACAGCGCCATGAACCAGCGGGATGCCCATTCCACGGGCTATATCCTCGAGTAAAAACCTGTCAGGCACATTATCCAGCGCATCGACTATTATATCAGAGCCCTCAAGGATAGACCCGCCGTTGGACCGGTCAATTTTTACTTGACATGCATTCGCTTCTACGCCGGGGTTTATGGAGTTTATTATTGATAAGGCTGTTAGGGCCTTTGACTTACCAATAACCTCACTGCTGCTAAGCGCCTGGCGGTTAAGATTGGTTTCATCAAATACATCGTGATCCACTATTGTCATATATCCGATGCCGATTCTGGCCAGGTTCAAAATGATCTGGCCTCCCAGACCTCCGGCGCCGATGATGCCTACCTTCGATTCCCAGAGTTTCAACTGTTCGTCAGGGCTGATTGAATGAAGGTTCCTGATAAACCGGCATGGTATAATCTTTCTGGTGAGGGCCAGGGTGTAGATATCATGAATCTTTGTTTTATATTCTTTCGCCAGATCAAATGCCTGCTTGTCTTTAATGACCTTTGTATCATTACCTGCCTGGTCGGGTATTATAACTGCCTGCCGGATTATGTCCTGTTCCAGTTTATTCGGTTCATCCATTTTTTATTCCATAATTAATTCAAGTATTTCTTAAAAAATCAAGCAAGGCCTGACAGAGGGGTGACGCTATCCTCCTCTTATCTCTGATAACATAAAAGGACCTTTTCATTTGAGGCATTCCTTTTATCTTAACAGTCTTTAAAATGCCGGCATCTATTTCTGTTGTAATTGCCCTTGATGACAGTATGGATACACCAAGGTTGGCCTTGATCCCTTCCTTTACTGCTGTGGACGTGCCAATCCGGGCAACGGTCTTAAGAGATTCAACCCCTGACCCTGCGGCCTTTTTAAGGTATTCATCCATTATCTTCAAGGTGCCGGACCCCGGTTCTCTAATAATAAAAAGCTCTTCAAAAATCTCTTTAATTTTGATTTCCTTCTTATCCGCCCACTTATGGCTGCTGTTTACCGCGAGGACCAGTTCGTCGTTCCATATATTAAAGCTCAGAAGATCGCTGTTTAGGCTTTTTACACCGATTAATCCCAGTTCAAACCGGCCTGAAAGCACATGTTCCTCAATGACACTGCTGTCGGCCACTGTGAGATTGACCGACAGAAAAGGATATTCTTTATAAAACCTGCCTAATATTTCAGGAAGGATATATTCTCCCGGTATAGTGCTTGCGCCGATACTGATATCCCCCTGCCTTAGCCCAAGAAATTTTTCCATCTCAAGTCTGGCGGTCTTTTTCATATCCAGCAGTAAAACAGCGTGTTTATATAGAATTTCTCCCGCCTTTGTGGGAACTACCTGCCGGCCCATGCGGTCCAGAAGTCTTATGCCGACTGATTTTTCCAGATTGGCAATCCTTTCGCTGACAGATGCCTGGGTGAGAAAAACCGCGTCCGCTGCCTTTGAAAAACTTTGGAGATCAACTACCTTGCTGAATATTTCAAGTTGTCTAAGATCAAAATCCATTGTGGACATAACTGTTTCCTTCTTTATGCTCTCTGCCCCATACCCTCAGCTTTTTTAAGACCTTTCCGTCAGCAGCACATCAACAGTCAAAAAATCACCGTTCCTGTATATCGTTATTTTAATTTTCTGGCCCACTCTGGTTTTGGAGAGTATTTTTACAAGGTCATCATTATTATTAACAGGCTGGTCATCTATTGAGGTAATTATGTCTCCTCCTATAAGGAGCCTCATTCTTCCTATTATTACATATCTGTTTCCACCCCTTAATCCGGCCTTTGCCGCAGGGCCTTCCTGGGCTATTTCCTGAATCAGAACTCCCCTGTCAATGCCAAAAGTAATCGTGTCAAAGAGATCCGTGACATTGATGCTAGTAATTCCGAGCCATGGCCTGGCATATCTGCCTGATGTAATCAATTTTTCAGCAACCTCTTTGGCAAGATTTATGGGTATCGCGAATCCAATACCCTGGTGTCCGCCTGACCTGCTGACTATTGCTGTATTTATCCCTATCACTTCACCGTTTGAATTAAGAAGCGGTCCGCCGGAGTTTCCCGGATTAATAGCCGCGTCTGTCTGAATGATATTATCAATCTCCACGCCTTCCTGTGTCTCAATGCTTCTGTTTAATGCGCTTACAATACCGGTTGTAAGTGTATGGGAAAGGCCGAAGGGGTTTCCGATTGCAATTGCTTTCTGTCCCACCCGGATTTGATCAGAGTCTCCCAGAGGGGCTGCCGTGTCAACGCTTTCTGAAGGTATCTTGATTACCGCGATATCCGAATAAGGGTCGCGTCCCACAAGCACAGCAGACATCTTTTTGCCGCCCGCGAGGGTCACAAATATCTCCTGAGCATTGGCCACTACATGATTGTTTGTTAATATATAGCCCTTTTTGTCAATGATGAAACCTGAGCCCTGTCCTTCACGGGGTATAATCTGTCTCCAGAAATTAACACTCAGGGTGGTGGTGACAATATTAACAACAGAAGGATGAACCTTTTCAAAAACGCGAATATTTATCTCTTCATCACTGGAGACAATAACATGCCTGTTAATGGATTCGGCTGTAGATCGGTTAAAATCAAGGGCGCTGGCTTCAGGTCTGATCCCCATCAGGATTGAAAGGTCATCTTTTTTCAGCCAGATAAATATGGAAATCAGGATTACTATGAATATTAGATATTTTCCGGATCTGTCCATCATATATTTTCCTCAATGTTATTGTGAATTATAATCTATATTTTCAAAGGGATAGCTGTCAAGATATTGATTTTGATATCTCTAATAACATTGACATATTATACTGGCTGTTTTAAAAAACAGCTATAAAGAAAGAAGTTAAACCGGCAGGGATTAACAGTTCCTGCCCTCGAATAGAAATATTTAAAAATTGAATAACCGGAGGCGCAAAATGAGAAGAACTCCAAAATTTAAATTCTTCTTGGCTCTGTTCCTGTTTATCTCCCTTTTTTTATTTTCTCATGCTGTTGCAGAGGAAAGCCGCATAGAAATTTATACAATTGAAGAGAGTGTGAGAGAGGCATTTAATAATAACTGGGGTGTGAAGATAAAGGAGGAAAAGGTTGAGGAGGCCCACTATGTACAGAAACAGGCCAGGGCGGATCTCCTGCCCAGTTTCAGCACAACCTATACCTACAGGCGTGAAGGCGAAGTAACTGGTATACCTGGTACATCATTTGTCTTTGGCTCAAAAGACAATTTTCAATGGCAGGGGACAATAAGAC
This sequence comes from uncultured Desulfatiglans sp., assembly GCA_964547435.1. GTDB lineage: Bacteria > Desulfobacterota > DSM-4660 > Desulfatiglandales > HGW-15 > CAZJOB01. The sequence continues at coordinate 3,869 of CAZJOB010000209.1, forward strand.
AGCCTCTTTTTACAGGATTTGCGCTTACCAGCGCCTGGAAACTGGCAAAACTGGGAATAGATATCAGTGAAATGGAACTCATGCTTGAAAAGCTGGACCTTTCGCTGAAGGTTAAGGAGGCATATATCAATATACTCAGAGCGGATAAGTCGGTCGAAGTGGCGGAAAGCGCGGTTGAATCATTAAAATCACATCTCAAGGTCGCGAGGAATTTCTATGATGTGGGCATGATTCCTGTTAATGATCTGTTAAAAGCAGAAGTTGAACTAGCCAACTCCGAGCAGAGTTTGTTAAATGTACAGAACGCGGCCAGGCTTGCCAGGGCTTCATTCAACGCCATTCTTTCAAGAGAGGTTAATTCTCCTGTCAGGATTGAGGATATACTGGATTATTCACCGGAAAACCCGGACTTTGAATTATATTACAGCAGAGCGATCGATAACAGGCCTGAAATAAAAACTATTGATATTCACAGCCTTCAGATCGATCAACAGATAAGGCTTGCAAAGAGTAAATATTATCCGGAGATAGCATTGGTATATAATTATACAAAATCCGGGGATACCCCTGATGTCAGTGGATCATCGTCTCTGCTTGACACAAACAGTTGGCAGGCAATAGCAAGTTTGTCATGGTCTTTCTGGAATTGGGGAAAGGATTATTATAAGGTACGTGAGGCGGAGAGCGCCAGAGTACAGTTGACGAACATGAAAAAGAGCATCGAAGACGGGATCAGACTGGAGCTGAAACAGTCCATCCTGCTCCTTGAAGAGACTGAGAAAAGAATACCCGCGGCTAAAAAAGCGGTTGAACAGGGAGAGGAGAACCTGAGAGTAAGTCAGGAGAGATACAACGCCCAGGTTACAACGTCTACAGAGGTTCTGGATGCCCAGACCCAACTGACGCAGGCAAGGGTTAACTATTACAGCGCCCTATATGATCACCATCTAGCGCAGGCTGCCCTGCTGAGGGCTGTGGGGGAGTATTAGGGAGGTTGTGGCGGCTGTTTATTTGCTGGAATAATTTTAGTTCCGGAACCGGTTAAAATTGTACCAGGACAGGTGTACGGTATACGGTGTACGGTATACGGTGTAGGGTATACGGTGTAAGGTGTACGGGAAGATGGTTTTCCGTAAACCTTGTACCTTATACCTTATACCTTAAACCAGTTTGATTGAGCAACTGAACAGGAATTTGCTTTTTGTTAATTTAAAACACTTTATTTCATGTTATTGAAAGCCCATGATCCAGATATTCAGAGTATCGAAAAGTTACGGAACAAGCATTGCCCTGGATGATATAGGTCTTCACATCAGAAAGGGTGAATTTGTCTTTATTACCGGTCCCAGCGGGGCCGGCAAGACGACGCTTTTAAGACTGATATTCGGTGCTGATCAGCCGACCAGCGGGCAGATTCTTATAAACAGCATGAACCTGACTCGTATCAAGAGGCACAAACTGGATCTCCTGCGCAGAAAAATAGGATTTGTTTTTCAGGATTTTAAGTTGCTGAACAGCAAGACGGTCTTTCAGAATGTGGCTCTTGCGCTGGAGGTGACGGGCGAGAGGCCGGTAATAATTCGAAAAAAGACCCATCAGGCTCTAAGGGCCGTAGGACTGGAAAAGAAAGAAAAGGCCTTTCCTCTGCAACTCTCAGGCGGAGAGCAGCAGAGGGTCGCGATAGCCAGGGCGATCATCAATGATCCCCTTATTCTTATTGCCGATGAACCCACGGGCAATCTGGATCCGGAGATAACAAAGGATATAATGCTGCTCTTCAGAAGCATTAATCTAAGGGGAACGACTGTCGTAATAGCCACCCACAGCAGGGAGTTGCTGCAGAACACCGGTCAGAGGATTATTGTCCTTAACAGGGGTAAAATTGTGGAAGAGATGGTGTGAATGAGACCGAGAATCTGGAGATATTTTTTCAAAACAGCAATTACTAATATTATTAATAATAGGCTGATACACTTCATAAGCATGGGAACAATATGTATTTCCATGCTCCTTTTTGCTTCATTTATGCTGCTGTCTCTTAACCTGAACAACTGGGTCAAGGGGTGGGGAGAATCGCTTTCCATGTCCGTGTACCTTGAAGACGGCATTGGTGAAGGTGTAAAAAAGGAGATAGAGTCTGTTCTCCTGAATCTTAAAGGCGGCGATCTCAAAGGTTATATCTCAAAGGAACAGGCCATGGCATACCTGAAAAAAAGTCTGGGAGAACAGGCGGGGCTTGTAGCCGGATTGCGGGATAACCCGCTTCCGGCATCTTTTGAGATCATTTTCAATGATATGAGCAGAGATAAAATCGATCCAAAAGCGATCAAAGAGAACCTTGAACAGATGGAGGGTGTGAATGAGGTTCAATACAGTGAGCAGTGGATTGAACGTTTTCAGGGCATTATGTATGTGCTGAAGGTGTCCAGTCTTATTATAGGAGGGCTGCTTTGTATTGCCGTATTATTTATATCCACAAATACCATAAAGCTTACAATATATTCACGCAGGGAAGAGATTGAGATATA
>CAZJOB010000210.1:0-6340 GCA_964547435.1 uncultured Desulfatiglans sp.
GATATTTTTACAGCCTAAGTAACCCATGCCTGACCTCAGGCCTCCGATAAGCTGATATGTGACCGCGGCCAGAGAGCCGCGATAGGGCACCCTGCCCACGATTCCTTCGGGGACAAGCTTGTTTTCCGCTTCGACCTCGGTCTGGAAATATCTGTCCTTGCTGCCCTCTTTCATTGCCTCTATTGATCCCATACCCCTGTACACCTTGTAGGTCCTGCCCTGAAACAGTATTGTTTCACCGGGACTCTCCTCTGTCCCTCCAAACAGGCTTCCTATCATCACTATATCAGCGCCTCCGGCAATAGCCTTGGTAATGTCGCCTGAGTATTTTATCCCTCCGTCGGCGATTACAGGCACGCCATGCTTCCTTGCCTCATCGGAACATTCCATAATAGCAGTCATCTGCGGAACACCAATACCGGCCACGACCCTTGTGGTGCAGATGGACCCCGGACCGACACCGACCTTGACAGCGTCTACTCCCTCATCTATAAGGGCCCTGGTCCCTTCGGGAGTTGCCACATTGCCTGCCACCAGTTCCTGATTCGGATACTTCTTCTTGATTTTTCTTACCGCCCTGAGAACCCCTTCGGAATGACCATGGGCGGTATCTACAACTATAACATCCACATTAGAGGAAATAAGTCTTTCCAGCCTTTCATCCAGGTCCGGCCCCACTCCCACGGCAGCGCCTACCCGAAGACGCCCGAGATCATCCTTGCATGAATTGGGATATTTTTTAATCTTTTCAATGTCTTTTATGGTAATAAGACCTTTTAGCTTTCCTTCATCATCAACCACAAGGAGCTTTTCAATCCGTCTCTCATGCAGAATGGCTTTTGATTCCTCAAGCGTTATGCCCACATTGGCGGTAGCCAGATTGTCCTTGGTCATAACTGCCGAGACCTTTTCATTCATATCAGTCGCGAATCTCAAATCTCGATTGGTAATTATTCCGACAAGATTGCCCTGTTTTACTACCGGAACTCCTGATATCTTGTACCTGTTCATTATTTCGAGCACTTCATGTATCTTCTTGTCAGGCTCAATGGTGATTGGGTTAACAATCATTCCGCTTTCCGATTTTTTGACCTTTTCAACCTCAATGGCCTGTCTTTCGATGCTCATATTCTTATGGATAAACCCCAGACCGCCCTGTCTGGCCATTGTGATCGCTGTTGCCGATTCCGTTACAGTATCCATGGCAGCGCTTACCAGCGGCATATTCAGATCGATATTTCTTGATAATCGTGTCGTGACATCCACCTGATCAGGGAGTATTGCCGATCGATCAGGGATCAGTATAAGATCATCGAATGTATAACCATATTGTATATCTTTTTTATTCATCTCTCTCCCTCCTAAAAAAGAAGATTAAATTATCAGAGGCGCCTTACTTTTTCAAGAAATAATACAGACTGTTACAACAACGCCTTACCAAATGAGGACAATCACGCAAAGACCTTTACCATAAAAGGGATGGCCACAAGCGTGCCGATCGAACTCCCGATATTTGTAAACACAACGACCAAAAGTATTCTTGTTATCTTATTCCGCCAGAATCCCTTCACGGATGTAATGTCTTCAGGCAGTGATTCAAAATCACGCACTTTTGGTTTTCCCAGAAAGATCTCCACAAGCCCGGCAACCCAGCCGGCAGCTATCATGGGGTTAAGCGATGTTATTGGCGCCGCGATAGCGGCAGAAACTATGGTCAGGGGATGAGCAAAGGCCAGGGCCGCTCCGATGCCGGCCAGGAGTGCGTTGATAATAACCCAGTATTTTATCATATGAGTGCCGGCGGATCCGCCCGCGATGAAGAAACCCGCCACAATGAGACACACTATTGCAGCAGGAATGCCCCATTTAAATATGGAAAAAAGCCTGCCTTTCTTCGGAACCTCTTCAAGTGCTTTCAGATCGATGTCCTTCTCCCAGTTATTCTTTATTCCGGGTACATGACCGGCGCCAACAACCGCGACTATTCGTTCGCCCGGAGCGTTTCTTATCTTTTCGGCAAGATATTGATCTCTTTCATCAATCAATATCCTTTTGAGCTGAGGCTGAATATCCCCTATTTCGGAAAGCACGGTCTCCAGAATATCCCGATTTTTCAGTTCCTCAACATCTTTCTCACTTATTTCGTCAACGCCCAGAATGGAGGCCATAAACTGCATCATCAGCTTGAACCTTGACCATAACCCCATTGTCCTCCATGACCTCGAAAGTGTTGTTCTGATATCCCTGTCCGCCAGATGGACTTGAGAATTCACCTTGCCGGCTGATTCAATGGCGCTGAGCATCTCCTGGCCGGGCCTGATGCCGAGTTTCTGACCGATCTTTTTCTGTATGGATGCAAGCATAAGATTGGCAAGCAGAAAAAATGCCTTTTTTTCTTTTATGATCTTTATTATATCAGTATCCTGCCATTTCTGCTTCTGTGTCAGGGCCTGGTATCTTGAATCGCACAGCTCCACGCAAACAGTATCAGGTCTTTCCTCTTCGATGATCTCCTCTACAAGATCCGCGCTTTTCCTGGATACGTGCGCCGTTCCGATAAGGGTTATATACTTTTCATTGTATCTCAGTCTGTGGACATCACTTTTTTCATCCATTCGATATTTTTGGCCCTCCCAAAAAGTCCAATATACATAAAGAAAATAGCCACACCCTTTTTTGAGTGAGGCTATTGTCATTTCAATCGATCCAAAATTACAGATCATCAGTCTTATGTCAAGAAATTTTACAGTATACAAAAAAAGGACATCCGGTTGAAAATGATGTCCTTTAATAAAAATTTACACCCGCCTTCTTTAAATCTATTAATGCAACCCCAAATGCCGTTATTTTCCCTGTGCGACTTCTCTTCGATATTTTTTTAAGAGCGGCACGGATGAAAAGTAGCACGCACACCAGAGAAGCATTCCTAGATCTTGACTTTATATTATTGCAAATCACATACCATCATGAACAATGTTAAGTTCATAATTGATTTCAATAAGTTGCGCCTTATTATATTTTTTGCCCTGGAAGGATAGTGTCAATATTCTGTCAGAGCAGATAATATTTTGGCGTTTTTTTAATTATGTGAATTAATGCTTGAAAATAATAGTAAAGTCCTATAATCAGATTCTTAATATTTTTTAAAGAGGTTATTTCCATGAAAATCGCGGTCAGCGGAAAAGGCGGCGTGGGCAAAACAACATTTGCATCTTTCCTTATCAAGGCCCTTGCGGACAGCGGCAGAAAGGTGCTGGCTATTGATGCTGATCCGGATGCCAACCTGGCTCAGGCGCTCGGTATTGACAGGGACATGGAAATCGTCCCCATCTCTGAAATGAAGGAGATTATTGAGGAGAGGACAGAGGCCAGGACAGGCACAATGGGTTCTTTTTTCAAACTGAACCCCAAGGTGGATGACCTTCCTGAAAAACTCTCAATAAAGCTTGGAAACATCAGGCTAATGGTCCTGGGCGGAGTAAAGACAGGGGGAAGCGGATGTATTTGCCCTGAAAGCACAATGCTTAAGGCACTTGTCAGGCATATAGTTCTGGCCAGGGATGAAGCGGTTGTGCTTGACATGGAGGCGGGTCTTGAGCACCTCGGCAGGGGAACAGCGATGGCTGTCGACAGGCTCATCGTTGTTGTTGAGCCTGGAAGAAGAAGCGTGGAAACCGCTCATCATATTCTCAAACTGGCCGGAGATATCGGCCTTAAGAAGCTGAGTTTTGTTGGGAACAAGATACGATCTGAAAAGGACAGGCAGTTTTTTAAAGAGTATATGCCGGATTTCGATTTTCTGGGTTTTATTCCCTTTGCCGAAGAGATTATTGAGGCGGACCTTGAAGGGAAAGCCCCCTTTGAAAAAAATCCGGCAGGCCTTAGCGCAGTGAGGGAGATGATAGAAAGAATATAGATATATGGCGCAAGGCTCAGGGCACAAGGCACACGGATTTCTTCAGCAAAGAATATAATGCCTCCATGAAATATTACCCTGAGCTGTTTGCCCGGCACATGTGAAAAAACTAATTTAAAGGAGAATGATAAATGACACATAGGATTCATAATTTTAACGCCGGTCCAGCGGCATTGCCGCTACCCGTGCTTGAAGAGATAAGAGATGAATTCCTGGATTTTAAGGGTTCCGGCATGTCCATCACGGAGATAAGTCACCGTTCGAAATTGTTTGACGCTGTTATCGACGATGCAATAGCAAGGACAAAAAGGATATTAAACCTGGGAGATGATTATTCAGTGCTTTTTATTCAGGGCGGCGCCAGCATGCAGTTCTGCATGGTTCCCATGAACCTGTCCCTGAAGGAGAAACCGGTTGACTATGTAAACACAGGGACATGGTCCACCAAGGCCATAAAAGAGGCCAAAATTCAGGGCCTGAATGTGCGCGTCCTTGCCTCTTCCGAGGATAAAAATTTTTCATATATACCTGAAGGGGTTGAAGCGGACGGCAAGGCCGCCTATCTGCACTTTACCTCAAACAATACGATCAAGGGCACTGAATGGTTTTCTTATCCGGATGGAAAAGAAGTGCCTCTGATATGCGATATGTCTTCGGACTTTTTAAGCAGACCCTTTGACCCTTCTCCATTCGGCCTGATCTATGCCGGTGCTCAGAAAAATATCGGTCCGGCAGGTGTGGCAATGGTAATAATACGCAAGGATATGCTCGATAGGACGCCGGAAGACATACCCACATTCCTTCGGTACACAACCTTTGCAAAAGAAAACTCGATGTTCAATACACCGCCCTGTTTTGTGGTCTATACCATAGGTCTCGTTCTCAAATGGCTGGAGGAGACAATAGGCGGTCTCGATAAAATGGCGGCGTTGAATGCCCATAAGGCAGAAACGCTCTACGATTACATAGACAGCACTGATTTCTATAATGGCACTGCAGAGAAGGCAAGCCGTTCAAAAATGAATGTGACTTTCAGGCTTCCGAATGAGGAACTTGAAAAAAAGTTTGTCACGGAGGCTACAAATGCAGGGCTTGAAGGTTTGAAGGGGCACCGTTCTGTAGGGGGCTGCCGGGCCTCTATATATAATGCCGTAAGCATAGAATCGGTTAACGCCCTTGTCCGGTTTATGAAGGATTTTGAAAACAAGGAAGGTTAGACTTGAAGAGAACCAGGATAAAAGAGGTCCTGTCGCTTGAAAAAGAGGAACAGGACATTACTGCAATGGGCTGGGTCAGGACCCGAAGGGATTCAAAGGGAGGATTTTCCTTTATTGAAGTGAACGACGGGTCCTGTCTCAGCAGCCTTCAGATTATAGCCGACTCGTCTCTTTCAAACTATAATGATGAGATACTCAGGCTCCAGACAGGCTGTTCTGTCATGGCAAAGGGCCCTGTTGTTCCATCACAGGGGACAGGCCAGAAATGGGAAATGAGGGCCGAGAAAATCGATGTTATGGGCTGGGCTGATCCTGACGCCTACCCCCTTCAGAAAAAGAGACACTCATTTGAATTCTTAAGAACAATCGCTCACCTTAGACCAAGGACAAATACATTCGGTGCTGTCACAAGAATCAGAAACGCTGTGAGTTACGCCATACATACCTTTTTTCAGGAAAGAGGCTTTTTTTACATACACACCCCAATCATCACAGGCAGCGATTGCGAAGGCGCAGGAGACATGTTCCGGGTTACAAAATTCGACCTGAATAATTTACCGGTAAAAGATGGCAAAGTGGACTTTGAGAAGGACTTTTTCGGCACATCCTCGCACCTGACTGTAAGCGGTCAGCTTGAAGCCGAAATCTTCGCCATGGCCATGGGTGACGTATATACCTTCGGCCCCACATTCAGGGCGGAAAATTCAAACACAACCCGCCATCTGGCCGAATTCTGGATGGTTGAGTCTGAAATGGCCTTTTGCGATCTTGATGGCAATATTGATATGGCCGTTGAATTTATAAAGTATATCTTTAAACATGTCCTCGAAAACTGCCGGGAAGATATGGACCTGTTTAATAATTTTGTTGATAAAACAGTAATTGAAACCCTGGAAGGGATTGTATTCGGGGATTTCAAGAGACTGACTTACAGCGAAGCTGTTGATATTCTTTCAAAATCAGGTGAAGACTTTGAGTTTCCGGTTAAATGGGGAAATGACCTTCAGGCGGAACACGAACGATTTCTCTGTGAAAAGACATTTATGAGTCCGGTTGTCCTGACAGATTACCCGCGCGGAATAAAGGCCTTTTACATGAAACTAAATGAGGACAATAAGACCGTAAGGGCTATGGATGTGCTGGTACCCAAGATAGGTGAAATCATAGGAGGGAGTCAGAGGGAAGATGATTATGATGTTCTCCTTGA
>CAZJOB010000211.1:0-6339 GCA_964547435.1 uncultured Desulfatiglans sp.
AAGCACAGGTTCACCTTTTGCCTGAGGAATTGGAATGCCTATGATCTCCTGAGCAAATTTACCTGATTCCATAGCTTTCACGGCCTTCCGGTGGCTGTTTAATGCCCATTCATCCGCCTCTTCTCTGGTGATGCCCTCGTTTTTCGCGGCTGCCTCTGCCCAGGTCATCATGGAGTTGAGCTCACCGAATCTCTCGATAGGCTGTGCCATAACCCTTCCCCGCTGGATCCGGTCATAAAAGGGAATGCCCCACATTGAAAGAGCGCCGTGCCCCCTGGGCATGAACCCGAATTTTTCATCATTTGTGCCGCCCAGACCCCAGCGTATATCACCCGGCACATACATCTCAGCCTGGCTCATACTCTCCATGCCGCCGGCCACAACGATATCGGCATTGCCTGTCTGAATCTTCATAACACCAATAGCAATCGCGTCCAGTCCTGAACAGCAGCGCCGGTCAACAGAGATGCCTGTAATGGATACGGGCCAGCCTGCCTCCAGAAGGGCCATGCGCGCGCCGTTGGCGCACTCGCCGTTCTGGTAGGCATGTCCCATTACCACCTCTTCTACGGATCCGGCGTCTATTCCGGCCCGTCTTATCACTTCATTCAATACCACAGCGGCAAATTTATGCACGGGTAAATGGCGCATTGTGCCGCCGAAACGGCCTATAGGTGTTCTGACACCGCTTACTATATATACCTTTTCCAGACTCATAATTTCTCCTTGTCAATTAAGATCAGCGATAAACAGGCCTACCAGGAGGCTGTCCGAGAATATCCGAAAGCGTCATTCCAGCGTAGGCGGTAATCTATAAGTGCCTGAAATGACTGGATTCCCGCCTACGCGGGAATGACCAAAAGGTAAAATAAATGCATTCTCGGACAGCCTGCTAGAGCGGCTTTATACCCAGAAATTCCCTTGCCTCAGCAGGCGACATGGGCTCCTTGCCCAGTTCCCTTGCGATTCTCACTGTTCTTGCCACGAGCTGCATGTTAGTTGCCTTCACGCCCTTGCTGTAATAGATATTGTCTTCCAGCCCGACTCTCACGCAACCGCCCATCAGCATGTTGAGCGTGGTGATGGGAAGCTGATCGGAACCCACAGCAGCGCAGTTGAAGACAGAGTCATCCGGTAGAAAATCTATCAATGTAGTCAGTATTTTAGGCGTTGCATCCAGGGCGCCCTGATAACGCATGCCGAGTACGAGATTAATGCAGTAGGGAGGTTCAACAAGGCCCTTCTGTATGATGCTGCTTACTTCCCTGAACATTGCCAGATTGTAGACCTCCATTTCCGGCTTGATGTTCAGTTTTCTCATCTTTGAGAGATAGAGTTCGATCTCTTCCGGAAGATTGCAAAAGGCTGTTCCCTTGTACTGACCGGAAAGCCTCATAAGAGAACCCATGTTCAATGAGGCCATTTCCGGAAGGGCGTCAAGGCATTCGATGCGCTGTTCCTGCGTCAGGTTAGGTCCTCCGCCTGTGCTGAACTGTATAATGGCATCCGATTTTTCTCTCACCTTCTGTTTTATCTCTCTGAAGACCTCCACATCGGAAGTATTCTGGCCCTGTTTGTCCTTTCCGTGAATATGGCATATTGCAGCGCCTTCCTCAACGCACGCCCTGGCATTCTCGGCGATTTCATCGGGAGTGACAGGCAGGTCGGGGTGCTGCTCTTTGGTTACGAGCGCGCCAGTCATGGCTACGGTAATAATAATTTTATCCTTTGGCAGTGTTCTGATCATCTTTTTATATTCCTCCGAAAATATTGTATATCTTAAGTATTTTTAAATTCTGCATTCGATTTTTGTTACTATTTTTATACAATCTGTTTATTTCAAACGTTTGTTTAAGAGTCAAGTTTTTTCGCCTGAACAGGATAAAACAGGGGCCGGTTCACTATATTTTCCTTGCAAAACATTTCTTATGCATCTAATATATTTTTAAACAATCTCAGAAAGTTATGACAATGAAAAATGTGTTTTCAAAATTTTGCAGGGTTATGCACAGACAATGTGTTGCTGTTGATCTGGGAACTGCAAACACTCGTATTTATTCTTCCGAACTTGGGCAAATTAAAGAAAAACCTTCCTTAATCAGACATTCTAACAACAGTAACAAAAAATATGATTCTGATGATTACCTGTCATATCTCAACAGCAAGATCTTTTTCACTCCTCTTCGCGGAGGGGTCATTGTGGACATTCGGAACGCCATCAATCTTCTAAGGCCCCTTATGAAAGACGCCAGAAGAGGTTTGAGGAGTCTGAGGCAGCCGATATCGCTTGCCTCGGCTCCGACAGACACCTCTGAAAAAGAACGTGAGCTTCTGGTAAAGGCATTGCTTGAAGCCGGCGCATCATATGTCGCAATTATTCCTGAGGTATGGGCCGCGGCGATCGGTTCGGGAATGGATGTTACATCAAAACAGGCCCAGGTATTAATCGATATAGGAGAAGGGGTTACTGATCTGGCTGTAATACGTGACAGCCGCCTTATCTATGCTTCAGCGATTCGAACTGCATGCAGCGACCTTCAGAAAGCGATCCGGTCAGCAATCGTGTCAAGGAATAAAGTCTATATATGCCCTTCTGAAGCAGAGAGGTTGAGCCATATGATATCATCAATCTCTCAGGAGAGATTGCACAATTCCAAATTGATAACTGTTACTGGAAATGATATTTTCAAAGGACATAAATCAACAGTCAATATTCGAGAGCGGGATATCATAAATTCCATAGAACCTGTTATCGATAAGATTTTAAAAATGATCGAATTCAATCTTAACAGAATTCCCGAAGCCTTCTCCGATGAGATATCGGAATCCGGCATCTGCCTGTCAGGCGGAGGCGCCTGTATTTCCGGAATCGACAGGCTGATCGCATCGAGAACCGGACTGGATGTCAGGATAGCTCCGGACCCTACCCATTCCGTAATAAATGGTGAAATCGAGACATTGAATTATTGGGAAGGGCATGAAAATTGGTGGCAATATATATCATGGCCTAAGTCGCTATCTTAGACAGGAACGGATTGACGTTAATTTTAAACAGCTTTATTAAAATCTTATTTGTGATACTTAAAACAAAAACCGGTTAAACAATTATTCTGCCTCCGGCTGAAAATGGATTGCGAAATAACAAAACCGTGTAAAGAAAACACTTCTCCACAGGAAAATCTCGATCTTTTTCGTTCTCTTCTGGATGTAATCCCCCAGAGTGTTCTGCTTAAAGACAGAGAAGGCAGAATATTATATGTAAACAAGGCCCATCTTAAAAGCCTCAATATGACACTGGAAGAATGCATCGGTAAAACCGACTATGATTTTTATCCCGCGGACATGGCTGAAAAATACATCAGTGATGACAAAAGGGTCATGGAAACCGGTGAGATCTTTCAGGATATTGAAGAACACTGGATGGAAGACGCTCAGAAAAACATCTATGTGTATGTGATAAAAACACCTGTCAGAAACAATGATAATGAAATTACCGGAGTGCAACTTGTGTTCTGGGATATATCGGGGCTGCTGGAAGCGGAAAAGGAGATTGAGCGTAAAAACAAGGAACTTGCCCTTATCAATCAGATTATTCTGTCCAGCACAAGCGGCATGGATAAAAACAAATTATTAAGATCGACTTGTCACAATATGCTTGATGTGTTTGGCCTTGAACATGCCGTTGCCGCCCTGTTTGATGATCAAAATAATATCTCGGATCTTGTCGAAGAAACAGGCTCCCCTTCGGTCATCAGTATAAAGGATTTTTTTACCGCGAGAAAATCAATTATTGAATCATTCATTAAGATTAACAAGCCGCTTCTTATAGAGAATCAAAATACCGGCCTGAAAGAGGACAAAGATTCATTCCTTTCAGATCACAAAATAACCAGAATCCTACTGGTGCCAAGCAAGATAGATGACAGGCTAATGGGGCTTCTTGCCCTGACAAAAGGAGACCATCAGCATTTTACATCCAATGATATTAATCTCCTTGAGAGGGTAGCCGATCAGCTTGCGGGCGGGCTGGCGCTTTCAAAGCTCACTCAGAACCAGAAGAGGTTGAGCGCTGCTATTGAACAGGTTGCCGATAACATTATCATTGTGGATATGAACAATAAAATCACCTATATAAATCCTGCCTTTGAAAAAAATACCGGATACAGCCCGGACGAAGCCATTGGAAAGACAGCTCGGGAGTTATTCAGGAACAGGATGGAAGAGTCAGTTTACAGTGATATTGTAAAGACGACAGGCATGCGCAAGCCATGGCACGGCAGGATCAATAACATTAAAAAGGACGGCAAACCATATACAGCGGATGTAACAATAACGCCTATAAAAGACAAGGACAACGGCATCAGCAACTATGTAATTGTCGAGAGGGATGTCACCAGAGAAACTGAGCTGGAACAGCAGTTTCAGCAGGCGCAAAAGATGGATGCTATCGGCCGTCTTGCCGGAGGAATAGCGCATGACTTTAACAACCTGCTTACTGCCATTTTGGGCTATACCGAATTATCCATGTTCCATCTGGAAAAAGACAGTCCGGCTTATGAGAAGCTCCAGGGAATAATACAGGTAACAAACAGGGCTGCCGATCTGACGCGTCAACTCCTCACATTTGCCAGAAAACAGATAACAAAACCTGTAATAATAAACCTTAATGACCTTATCGCCAATATTGTCAAGATGTTTAAACCCCTTATAAGTGAAAATATTGATCTGAAAATACTGCCGGAAAATCACCTTGGAAAGGTCAAGGCTGATCCGGTTCAGATGGAACAGGTTGTCTTTAATCTGATATTGAATGCCCGTGATGCCATGCCTGAAGGCGGGGTTATTCTGATCGAGACCGGGAATGTGGAGTTTACCTCTCCGCACATTGATCAGTATATAATGATACCGGAGGGCAATTATGTCATGATAGGCGTCAAAGACACCGGAAGAGGTATAAATAAAAAGGATATTCAAAAGATATTCGAACCATTTTTTACAACAAAGGAGTCCCGAAAAGGCACTGGCCTTGGGCTAGCCACCTGTTTCGGAATAGTGCAGCAGAATAAGGGATATATAAAGGTTGAAAGCAAGCCGGGAGTTGGAAGCATCTTTCAGGTCTACCTTCCAGTGGCAGAAGAAGGTCGTATCCCGGAACAAAGGAATGAAACCAAAATTAAGCCGGTTATGGGAAAGGAGACTGTTTTTCTGGTCGAGGACGAAAACACGGTGCGGGCGACAACCGCGAGTATTTTAAAAAACCAGGGCTATTCAGTGATTGAAGCCGAGAACGGTCTGGATGCTGTAAGGTTGATTGAAGACAATCCCGCTCTCAAATTTCACATGCTGCTTACTGATATGATAATGCCGAAAATGGGCGGCAAGGATCTTGCTGAAAAGATACTTAAAAAATATCCTGACACAAAGGTGCTGTTCATTTCCGGATACTCCGATGATCTGTTTGATCAAAATCTATATGACCAAAATAACATCTCCTTTCTTCAGAAGCCTTTCATGCCTGATGACCTTCTCAGGGAGATACAACGCCTGTTTAATTCAAAATAGGGGACATCCTCCCGTAAATATCATTCCAGGGAAAACTTGCCCGAGTTCCTTTCAATCTGCACGGGATAATTGCCATCAAAACATGCAAGGCAGAGATTCTCCCTGGATATGTGGGTTGCCCTTACGAGGTTTTCCATACTCAGATATCCCAGGCTGTCCAGTCCTATAAAATCCCTTATCTCATCTACGCTTTTCTGTGCTGCAATGAGCTCTCCCCTTGTCGCGAAATCTATTCCATAATGGCAGGGAAACCGGTGAGGGGGGCAGGATACCAGCATGTGAACCTTCGTGGCTCCAAGCCCGCGCAAGGCCTTTATTCTTGTACGCGATGTGGTTCCCCTGATTATGGAATCCTCTATAATGAGAACCCGCTTATTTCTAAAAAGCTCCTTCACTGGATTCAGTTTCACCTTCACCGCAAAGTCCCTCATGTTCTGGGAAGGCTCAATAAAGGTCCTTCCCACATAGTGGTTTCTGATCACCCCCATCTCAAAGGGAATGGATGAATTCTGGGCAAAACCTATGGCCGCGTAATTACCGGAATCAGGAAAGGGCATTACCAGATCCGCTTCGACCTTAAATTCCTCCGCCAGAAGCCTGCCCTGGTTTTTGCGAAAGGCGTATACATTCTGACCGAAAATATTGCTGTCAGGTCTTGCAAAATATATGAGCTCAAATATACAGTGGGCCTTTCTGCAGACCTTTTCCAGGTGTACGCTTCGAACACCATTTTTATCGATTATCAGCACCTCTCCCGGCTCAAGATCTCTTACATAA
>CAZJOB010000212.1:0-6303 GCA_964547435.1 uncultured Desulfatiglans sp.
GAACAGGTGTTGGATTGAATTTAGACAATCTGGGATATCACATCGGAACCATGAATGATTACCCGAAGGTTGATTGCCTTATCAATGAAAGTCACCTGGGATATTCATCATATGGCGCCTGCGGCATCGGGGAGGATGTCGGCGCCTCTATTTCGGGAATCACCGCCGGGGCAATATACAATGCCACAGGAAAGTGGGTTCCTGACTATCCAACCACTCCCGACAGGGTGCTTAAGGCCTTGGGGAAGATCTGATTAAGGAGGTAATATGAAAGAAAAAAAAGTAAATAAAGCCGAAGATGAACATGAGGAAGGATCAGGGAGGTTATCCCGCAGGGAATTCCTGAAGGACGCGGGCATGGCAATAGGCGGCGCCACGGTGGGGTCGATTGCCTTTACGGCTGGCGCGGAGGCCCAGCAGCAGGAAAGGGAAAATATAGCAGCGGAAGCCCCTTCCCCATGCATTGAGGGTGCGAGAACAATAGAATTGACAGTCAATGGCGGAAAGTACCGGTTTCACGTTGAACCCAACTGGAGTTTACGTCAGCTCCTGAGGGACGAGATAGGGCTTACGTCGCCCAAAGACTGGTGCGGAGGACAGGGGGCCTGCGGATCATGCACCGTGATCATGAACGGCAGGGCGGTTCTTTCCTGTCTTACCCTGGCCTGCGAATGCGACGGGGCAACTATAGAGACGGCCGAAGGTATTGCCAAAACCGGGCATCCTATTATTCAGTCATATATCAAGTGGAATGCCTTTCAATGCGGTTATTGCACCCCTGGGTTTGTAACCACATCCAAGGCGCTTCTGGACAGAAACCCAAATCCGACCGAGGCCGATGTAAGGGACGCCCTTGGCGGCAACCTGTGCCGGTGCGGTACATACCAGCAGCACCCTCCGGCTGTGCTGGAAGCGGCTGAAGCTTTGAAGGGGTTAAAATAATGAAGACATTTAAAAGATTTGAACACGTTAATGCAAGATCGGTTGATGAGGCTGCTTCAATATTAAAGACGAAGAAGGCATCGGTCATAGCCGGGGGTACAGATATTCTGGGCGCTATGAGATTTGAAATCCTTCCTGAATATCCCGAAGTCCTTGTCAACCTGAAGACTATTTCCGGTCTGGACTACATTAAGGAAGAGATGGGCATGCTTAAGATAGGCGCCCTCACAAGACTGGAAGATATCGCGAAAAATGATATTGTCCGGGCAAAATATACGGCGCTTGCAGAGGCCGCGCACCGGACCGCGTCTCCGCATATAAGAGAGATGGGGACAATAGGCGGCAATATCTGCCAGCTTACCAGATGCTGGTATTTCAGAAATCCTGATAATCGGTTCAACTGCCTTCGCAAGGGTGGCAGGAAATGCTACGCGATTGAGGGAGACAACCGGTACCATTCCATATTCGGAGGTGTCAAAGGGTGCCTGGCTGTAAATCCGAGCGATACGGCTCCTGCCCTTGTGGCGCTGAACGCGAGGATCAAAACGAACAAAAGGGTGATTGAGGCTGAAGGGTTCTGGGATGTGGTTAAACCGGGCTCGACCATACTGGGACCGGATGAAATTGTCACGGAGATACAGATCCCTGCTCCGGCGAAGGGAGTTAAGAGCTCATTCATTAAATTTACCATACGAAAGTCCATTGATTTCCCCATTGTGAACTGTGCCGCGATGATCGGGAGAGGAGAAGCACGAATATGCCTCAATGCGGTGTACAACAAGCCCTATCGCGTATCCGCATCCGAAGAACTGATCAGGGGAAAATCCATTAACGAAACCAGCGCGGACGCTGCCGGCGCCGCTGCGGTTAAAAAGGCAAAGGCCCTTCCGGGCGACAGAAACAAGTGGAAGATACAGATAGCCAGGACTATGGTCAAAAGGGCCATACTGGCCTGCGCCTGATTGTCTGTTTACTTTAAGAATCAATAATATAAGTGTATTGATATTTTGAGGTGCGCTCCCTATTTCATAAGAAAGGGCATCAATTTAAATTTAGCCCTTTAAGAAATAAGGGCTGGAAAGGATCTGAAATGGATTATCGCCCCTGGACCTGGAGACCTCCTGAAAAATATCAGGAGACACAGCATGAGATTGAGAGACAGGACGCCTTTGAAAAGGTGAGCGGCAGGGCTGTATATACAAGGGATATTTTTTTCCCCGGGATGCTGTATGCAAAAATACTTACCTCTCCTTACTCACACGCAAAGATTACGAGAATAGATGCCAGCAAAGCCGAAACGCTTCCGGGTGTTCGGGATATTCTGAAATATTCGGATCCCGACATCTCGGGGGATCGGGGAACAGGGGCCTGGTATGAAATATCCGGCAGGTACAGCCTTCTGACCCTTCCGGGGACCAGTGATTTTTACAATCACCCGATGGGTGTGGTCGTTGTCGCGGATAGCGAAGAGATCTGCGACCGGGCGCTCAGGTTGATTGATATCGAATGGGAAGAGAGACCATTTATCCTCAATATGGAAGAATCGGTTAAGCCGGATGCCGTAAAAATAATGTCCGAGGTGAACCGCACCCACGAGAAGGCAAGAGAACCTAATATTGTTATTGCGGAGGAGGAAGAGCACGGAAATGTCGAAAAGGGTTTTGCAGAAGCCGATAAAATAATCGAGTATAAGATTACCAGGGAAATGAACTCGACGGCCGGTGTGGAGCCTTCAGTGTGCATTGCCCAATGGCGCGGCGATTTTCTCGATTTATGGGTGCACCATCAGGACATTCCCCAGTGGTTCCTTGTAAGCCCGTTCGAAGGGGAGGAAGGACAGGGCGCACCACTGGCGGACTGGTCGAAAATTACTGTTACGATGCCCTATCAGGGTTCAATGTTCGGTGGGATCTCCTGGCTGGGCTATTCCGCCTGTTTTACACGTCTGGCTGTGATACTGGCCAGGCGCGCGGATGGAAGACCCGTAAAGCTGCTGTATGACGAAAGCAACCATTATGCCCTTGGAGACGACGCCGACACCTTTACCTGTAAACTCGGAGTCAAAAAAGACGGTACGATTACAGCCTGCCACTGGCATGTGGTCGGTCCCCGTAATGCCGTGGTCGAGAAAACATACGAATGCACGAAAATTCCCAACATTCTTGGCACCTATGAATGGGGCCTGGTCAATAAAGGGCACCAGATATGTATTCGTCACGGGGCCCATGCCTGTGTTCCGCATAACGTGATGTTTGATAAAGCGGCCGCCGAACTCGGATTGGACCCCACGAAAGTTGCCCTTAAAAATGATGGCTGCAAGGGACATGACTGGGAATGGGTTACACGTTATCAGAAAGAAAACGGTTTCCCTCAGAGGTGGAGTCTTCAGGAGGTCATCGAAAAAGGGAAGAAAGCTATCGGGTGGGACGCGAAATGGCATCCACCCGGAACACAAAGACTACCCAACGGAAAGATGCACGGTCTCGGATTTATGCATATCAATGAGTGGGCGTGGCAGGCCCCGTGGCCGGCCTCCTCCTTTGCCTGCATAATGCTGCGCAACGGGATCGCGGCGATCGTCGGAGTGCGAAGCGACATCGGATCTGATACGGAATCCGGGGCCAGACACATCGTTGCTGCCGAGATGGGTTTGAAATATGAAGACACCGTTATACAGGAACGCCGGTCGGATAACAGCAGCTTCTACATGTGGCAGCCCGGCGGATCGTTTGGTACGGCATTTATCAACACTCAACTGGTGCTTGTTGCCAGAGAACTCAAAAAGAAACTTCTGGAATATGCCGTAAAGCCAACTCCCGCGTATAATTCGAGCCACTTTTTAAAAACAGAGGGTCCTCCTGCTTTCCCGGGGAAAAAGCCAGAGGATCTCGATATCCGGGACAGTATGGTTTATGAAAAGGCAAATCCCGCAAATAAAAAAAGCGTGCGTGAAGTCGCGGATATTTTCTGGGATATGGATCCCGCCATTGCCCATCCGGTTGTGGGAACGATTTCAGACCTGACAGTAGAAGGCAACCCGGACCCGACATTGTATGTCATGGGACGTCAGGCGCATTTTATTGAAGTGGATGTAGACCCTGAAACCGGTGTCATCGATGTCCGGAATATTGTCTGCGTTAATGATGTCGGACACCTTTTCAATCCGCGGGGAGCCGAAGCCCAGCAATATGGCGGAGTCGTCATGGGGCTGGGAAGAAGTTCGATGGAGGAGCATGTCTGGTGCCGGAAGACGGGCGTTGCCCTGAATTTCGACATGATCAATTATCGTATCGGTACGATGAACGACTATCCACCCGCCCAGTGCCTTATCAACGAAAGCCACCTGGGGTATGCGGCCTTCGGCGCTTACGGGATCGGTGAAAACGTTGGCGCAGCCATGTCGGGCATTACCGTCTCCGCAATCTACAACGCCATCGGCAAATGGGTGCTGGACTATCCTACTACTCCCGACAGGGTGCTCAAGGCCTTGGGGAAGATTTGAAAAACGATTTCAATAACGACATGGATCAAATCTGATCCGGCTGTAAAACAAAGGGATCTGCCCTTAACGATCTGTATCCTGAATAAACATTCCGATTTTTTATGGAGACGTTCATGAGCGACCTGGAATTTTCTATTCCATACAACAACGATCCTGCGACACTTGCTGAAATTTTCAAATGGAAGGAGTGCAACGGAAACCGCATAAGGGAGATATATCTTTGCGGTCCCCAGGAGTATGCCGGTTCAGGCAGAATATCCCCGGCGCAGTCCTTTGATGATTTCGCGGATGCAGTGAACAGGATCCATAAAGAAGGTATACGTGTTAACCTGCTCCTGAACTCGGTTTGCGAAGGAAGCGACTGGTACTCGCCCGGGGTGCTGAACAATATCATGGACTACCTGAAACGGGTTTTTGAGGATTTAAGTGTTGAGGCCATAACTATTGCCAATCCCATGTATATCAGGGAGGTTCGCAGACGTTTTCCGCGGGCGGAGATCTGCGCCTCTGTTCTGGCGGATATCGACTGCATTGATAAAGCCATAATCTATAGAAAGGCAGGCGCCGACACCTTCACACCCGATGTGAACATCAACCGCAATCTCAGGCTTCTGAAAAAGATCAGGGAAAAAACGGGGCTCGCGATCAAACTAATGGTCAATGAGGGTTGCCTTTTTAAATGCCCTTTCAGGAAGTTTCACTTCAATTATATATCCCACAGATCGAGAAATCCCGGGGTGGAAGGTACAAAAGGCGAGGACAATGTTTTCACCATAAACTGTATTCAGGCTACAAAGAATGATCCTTCTCAGATGCTTAAGTCAGGATGGATTCGTCCTGAAGACCTTGAGAAATATGGAGAGATTTCCAATTTTTTCAAACTGGTGGGAAGAACCAGTTCCCTGAAAATGATCTGCCGGCAGTTGGAAGCTTACATGAGGCAGGCATGGGATGGCGATCTCCTTGAACTGATGGCGGGAAACCTTTATTCCTGCGGAATGTCAAACCTGATGCACCTGGATAACCGCAGCCTGGATACCGCGGGATTCTTCGAAAAGGTCACTTCCTGTGATCATGAATGCATAGACTGTGATTTCTGTGAACAGCTTGCCAAAAGCTTAATAAGGCGCGGAGTGTTAACTCCAGTAAAAATCAAGGATATGGGTCTGAAATAAGCAATATATGATTTTTACCTTGACACAATGCTGATCTTTATATAGCTTTCGTTTCCAATTGGTTCTTTTTATCTCACCTGATTTTAAAGAAATTCATATTCCCGGAGTAAAGTATGGCAGATCAGAACAGACCGTGGGCATGGGGTGTGCCAGAGTCCAGTAAAAGCATAAAAGAAGAAATGAGCCGCCAGGACGCCTTTGAAAGGGTATCAGGACAGGCGGTCTATACGCGGGATATTGAACTCCCCGGCATGCTCTATGCAAAAACACTCACGTCTCCCTATGCCCATGCCAGGATCAGCCATATGGACACAAGCGGGGCGGAAAAGATCATAGGAGTGCGGGACATTATGAGATTCGATGATCCCGACATTTCAGGCCACAGGGGCATAGGTTCAGACACCGGAGCCATGTACAGTATTCTTACCCTTCCGGCAATAAGTGATTTCTACCAGCATCCCATGGGTGTGGCTGTTGTCGCCGACACTGAGGAAATATGCGACCGTGCTTTAAGAGCAATAAAGATAGAGTGGGAGGAGCGGCCTTTTATTCTCGACATGAATGAATCTGCAAAACCTGAGGCCCAGAGGGTCATGCCGGAAGCCATGCCCATGATGGGATTCGGTTTCGGAAGATCGAATAAAGAGTCGAAGGCCAGTCCCAATATGGTAACAACGGTTGAAA
>CAZJOB010000213.1:0-6299 GCA_964547435.1 uncultured Desulfatiglans sp.
ATCTTTTTCATGTCAATCTCCTGTATAAGTGTATCAGGGTCAAGCAAAAAAAAACTCATGCCGAAGGCATGAGTTTTATAGAGAAAATAATATGTATAATCCTTTGCAGGATTTTAATTGGGCTTGTCAAAAAATGAAGAAACTTCCGGTTTTTTAAAATCCGCTTATTCCCTTGCTTCCTTGAGGCTGGTCAGTCCTCCCAGGGCTTCCTTTGCCTGCTGTCTCAGGTCCTTGTCATTGATCACTTTTTCAAAGGCGTCCTCAGCGGCATCCCATTCTTTCATATCCCAGGCTACCCAGCCTTTCATTATATAGGCCTCCTCATTTTTGGGATCAGCAGCCAGCAGTTGATCAAGCGCTTCTATGGCCTGTTTGTTCCTTCTTGCGTCATAAAGAATCTTTGCCTTTTCCAGCATCAAATTAACAGATCTTTCTTTGGCTATAACCTTATCCAGATACGCGACGGCCTCATCTGTCTTCATAGCCCTGACGTAGGCATTTGCTATAGTTATGTGATCTTTCTCTTTTGGCTTTTCAATATCAAATGTCTTTTGCATTTTTGTCGCCGCCCGGAGAGGCACATTAAGGTAATTATAGAGTTGAATCAATATTTTCCACTGGTTAATTCCCTCAGGCGGTTTGACATGTGTGGCGATATCATAAGCGCTTGCCGTTCCCCTGATATCTTCCTGCTGCTGACGCAGACTCGCCAGAACATTCCAGTACTTGACTTCCATCGGATAAAACGTCAGAGCCTCCATAACATAGCCTTCCGCCTCCTGCGAATTTTGCTGGTCCTCGGCTATTCTTATAATTGAATCATACCAATCCTTTTCAGGGGGATCGGTCATTTTGATCAATCTTTTGAAAACCCTTTTTGAGTCCTCCAACTTTTCGGCCAAATAATAACATTTTGCTGCATTGATAAGGTATTTTATATCCTTCTTTGTAATCATCTCATATACCTTCTCAAACATGGGCGCAGCCCTGTCATATTTTTGCGCATTCGTGAGCATGACGGAATATTGTAGCGCCATGTTTTCGCTGTCAGGAAAGGCATTATGCCCTTTCTCGTATGCCTTTACAGACTCCTCCAGATTCTCTTCATAGTAATATAGGGCTCCAAGCATGAGATACATTGTTTCAGGTATAAATTCGGGACCCGTAGCGAGAAAATCCAGAAGAGTTTTTAAGGCGCCCGCGTTATCCTCTTTGCCCATCAGTTCCTGAGCATTTACCATCGCCAGTTGAGCTTCACGCGTAAGCCTTGGCCCTTCCTCCTTTTCTTGTTCTTGTTCTTCCTGTGCGCAGATATTGGAGGTAAAGGTCATAAACAACATTATTGTTATTATGAATAATAACAGCCCTGATCTTGTATATGTATTTTTTCTGTTCATAATCATATTTTCTATTATTGACTCAAAGTGAAGGATATCGGCAACCTTACTATACAGTCAACCGGCGCCCCATCTTTTATAGCAGGTTTAAACTTATATTTTCTGACCGTTTCCAGGGCTGACTCATCAAAAACGCCCGCAACTTCTTCCGGCTCCACCTTTACCACCTGAGGTTCCTGCGGATTTCCATCCTTATCCACCACAAACCTGAGAGTGACCTTTCCTTCAATGCCTTTCTGCTGGGCCTGAAAAGGATATCTTGGAGGAATAGTCCTTTGAGGCCGTGGAGGCTGGTCAACTTCATTCAGTTGAAATGCCGTGAGAAAAAGAGAATGTTGAGGCCGCCGATGGATATCGTTCCTCCAAGACTGGCGCCAAGGCCTCCCGCAGGCAGGTCAATTCTCGGGGTTGCGGTCCTGGTTATAGTTCTCGTCTTTTGCACCTCTTTTTTAACCTCTTTTCTCTCAACCTTCTTGTCTCTTTCAGGATCAGGCGGTTTAGGAGGCTTTCTGGCGCTTATTAATACCGAATGGGTCTTTTGCTTTTGCGTGTAACTCCTCTGAAACTTGGTGAGAAGCGGAAGGCCCATAAACAATATAGCAGTTACCAGAATTGCCACCAGAATACTGACCGGAAAATTTACTATAGTATTTTTTATAGCACTCATAGTTACTCTTTTGTTGTCGCTACAACCACGTTGGAGATGCCGGCAGCCCTTACCTGATCAAGCACCTCTATTGATATGCCAAACATACTATCCTTATCCGCGGTTATAACAACATTGCCCAAGGGATTTTCGTGTCTGAAACGCTCCATGTGGCTGCGGACAGAGCGTATATCGATCATCTGGTTTTCTATATGAATGGTCCCCTCTTTAGTGACCGCCACAATGATGTTGGTTTTTTCTTTATCTTCCGAAGTTGAGGCTATGGGACGTTTTACATCAACTCCGGATTCCTTTACAAAGCTGGTTGTCACCAGAAAAAATATGAGGAGTATGAACACCATATCAATAAGCGGAGCCATATTAAGCTCGGTGGTCTCCGACTTCCTCTGTAAACCCAGTGATAAGTTTTTCATAAGGCCTTCCTTCTTCAATATATTTGTTTAAATTTCCGCACTTACAAGCCTTAGGCAGAAACTTTGCATCTTATCCAGCAGATCTCGTGACCGGCGGATCAAAAACGTGGACATAAAAAGACCCGGCACCGCGACTACCAATCCTGTCTGAGTAGTCAACAATGCCTCTGATATACCTCCTGCCAGGGCCCTGGCATTTCCAGTGCCAAATTCGGCAATAACAGAAAAGGTCTTGATCATCCCGCCAACCGTGCCAAGAAGCCCTAATAAAGGAGCAATAGTGGCCAGGAGGGCGATAATCCCAACATACTTATTGATAAATGTCTCATGACCAAGCATCAGGCTTACAATAAGGCTGTTGTCTATACTGTTATCACCTGTCTTCTGGGAAAGGTAATCATTCATAATCTTTTTCTGCCATGGAGCGCATTGAAATCCCGTCTTTCGGGCATTCTTAATGCATTCTTCAGGAGGAATCCATCCCCTGGTAAAGGCGCGCATGTCTATGGTTTTTTTGATGATCAGAAACCACATCCAAAGACATGTTATTACCAGAGGATACATCACCCATCCACCGATACGGATCTGTTCAAAGGCAGCGTCTAACAGATCATAAAGCACTTTATTCCTCCATCCTGGCGTCTTGTTTGGCTAGTGTCACGGCGAATGCCATGCCCTTTTCCTGCATATCAACCACTATCTTATCAACCTGAGCCTTTAAAAATTGGTGAACAAGCATAATCGGTATGGCGACAGCAAGCCCGAACTGGGTGGTCAACAGGGCCTCTGAGATACCGCCGGCCAGCATGCCGGGGTCGCCGGTCCCTACCTCTGTTATAATCTTAAAGGTGGTAATCATACCGGTTACCGTGCCAAGAAGACCAAGCAGCGGAGCTATTGCCGCGAGAAGAGCAAGCGTGGGAATAAATCTTTCAAGCTTGGGAATCTGCTTTAAAATAGCCTCCTGAAGGGCATTTTCAAGTACATCCTGAGAATAGCCCACATGCTCTATAACACTGTCCAGCATCTGACATGTTGGAATACGGCTCTTTGAAGAACAGTAATTCCTTGCCTCCTGCCATTTGCGGCTGGCCGCAAAGTCCTTTATCTGTTTCATAACCTTGTCGGAAGCCCTGGCCTTGGTGCCCAGGACAATTATTCTCTCAATACCCAGCAGAATTGCAAATATTCCTACCGCAAGGATCGCGTACATAACCGGTCCGCCTCTTTCAATCCAGTCACGAAAATTCTCACTGGAAGTAAGGTGTGAAAAATATCCTCCTCCGGAAAGGTCAGTTGGCGCGACTTCTGAATCGCCTTCAAAATATTCTTTTATACCACTCAGCATAGAGCCCGGAATCTCACCGGTTACGGCGATAAGACGCTTGGCTGCTGCCTCGGGTTTAAGGAACCCGACAGTTCCATCAGGTGTGCGAAAATATGTGGTGAATTTACCGATGCGCAGTATTTCGCCGGTTGTTTCCTTGCCGTCCAGACCGACAAATTCCCCCTTCCTCAGCTTGATTTTTCCATCTTCATTGATCTCCTGGAAAAAGAAATCAACAAGTCTTTTGATCCCTTCCAGTGCGGGAAACTTCTTTGATTCAGCCAGTTCGTTAAGTTCATCGCCTCTTGTAGGGTATTCGGCCGTAATGGGATTATCGCGGGCTACGCTGACCGCCTCTCTCGCGGTTCCGCGAACGGTGCCCTCGATAGCCTCGATCTCTTCACGCTCGTTTTCCAGATCTTTTTTGTGCTGCTCTTCAACGTTTTTCAGCCGCGCGAACTCATTTTCGAGCTGTTTCAGAGTGGCTTCTTCCCGTTTTTCCTGGGCCTTCAGATCATTCAGCTCTTTTGTAAGAGCCGCCTCATCCATGTTTACCAGTCTCTCCATTTCAGCGGCATCCTTAAGAGACTGATCCTGCTCCTTGTTTACATCACTGGCGACCTTATTCCAGTCTTCCTGAGCCAGGGACTGCCCTGTCATGGCGAACAGGAATAAGACCGATAACATAACCATTATATTTTTATATTTATGTCCCATTATTATAACGCTCCTATAGGAAGATCAACAATTTCGGCAGCCCGCCTGCGCTGGGCCATGTCCAGGGCAACCCTGACGTCCCTTATATAATCTTCAGGCAGAGGTTCCCACTGCTTTGTCTTTTGGTTCCATCGCCCTATCTGTGTCTGGTCAATGGACATATAGATCATGCCGACCCTGCCCAGGCGAAAGATCGTTACCTGAGTATCCGCGCCGCCCAGAGTAAGGGTGACATCTTCCCATGCCTCTACCATTTTGCCGTACTGGGTCTCTATCTGAAGACCTTCCGCGAACACACGACGCATCTTTTCACTTAGAGGAACATTATAGTTATTCATGGAGTCTCTGAGGGAATTAAGTCTTCTTTGCCGCTCTTCAGGTAGAAAGGGGATGTCCTGTTCAACAAACACGGCCAGGCGCTCAATGACCTCCTCAAGGTAAGGTTCAAGCTGCTCCCTTAATTTGTTGAGTTCCGCCTTTTTGAATTCCAGGTTGGCAATGTTCTCTTTAACGCCATCTATGTAAATCTTGTTTTTTTCCTGACGATATTGCAGCCATGTAATGCGATACTTAAGCAGCCTTATATCATCCAGAACCACCTTTTTATTCCAGTTCCACTCATCTGCCTTTTCCTGGGCCTTTGACTCGGTGGAAATAGTAGTGGACACCTTTTGATGAACTTTTTTAGGAGTGTCCTGCCCTATAGCCAGACTACTGCCCAGAATCAGCAGTGTCATGGTCAATAGTATACGTCTGATCATGTTTTCTCTCCCCTCTATGCCATTTTCGTTTTTACAAAAAACATCTGTTTTTTATTTACTATACAGTTAATTCCCTTTTTTAAGAAAAAGGATGAATTGGATTTCAGGATGGGACTTAATAATAATTTCATATAAAACATCTCTCCGGCTTTATTTGTGATAAAAAACCGCAAAAAAATTTCCGGGAATGCCGCAGCATTTTCCCGCTTTTAATCGTTTAACTGTTTATTAACTTCAATTCAAATAGAAAATCAACCCTTTTTTTTAAAAAAATTCAAAACCCGATTTAAAGAAAGATGATATTAACCCAAAAATAATCTTATTTCAATATTTTATTTATACCCGCATTTCAGGTGAAAAAGGTATATTTTCGCGCGGTAAATTTGCTCTCTTTTTGACTATAGAATCTCTCCTTGCCGCCTCCCTGCATTAATCATCTTTGTGAAAAATAAAGTTTAATATTCGTTCAGTGTGTATGGCAATCCCCTTTCCCGAAAGTATATCTTCTCCCAGAAGTTGATTGGTTATATCCCTTGTGGCAATGGGTGTTTCTACAAGCGCTCGCACATAGACAAGAAAACTGTCATGATCAAAATCCTTGAAATATCCGCGTTCCCGGGCATTTATAAAAACAGGTTCGACAATAGAATGCAGTTTTTTTTGTCTTTCAATAAGATATTCAATATGTGGGCTGGTTCTGCTGTTATTATGCAATAATATTTTAGAAAGCTCGGGATTTTTTGCTATGGTTGAGACATAGGATTTTATAAATTTCTTAAAGAGTTCAACAGGATCGGAAGAACCCCGTGTTTTGATTATTCTCAGCAGATTTTCTTCCTGCATACTCAGGCCATAATCAACAACCGCCTTCCACAAATCATCCTTTGAACCGAAATGATGTCTTATCAGGCTATGTGTGGTTCCGGCAAGGGAGGCAATATCCCTCAGTTTGGCTCCGGAAAAACCCTCCCTGGCAAATACCTTAAGTGCAGCCTTTAGAACCGTCTGTTTGGTTTT
>CAZJOB010000214.1:0-6294 GCA_964547435.1 uncultured Desulfatiglans sp.
TTATGTTAAACACCCTTATATTTAGCTCCCTGGCAACAAAAATAATTTCAAGAATGATGTAGTATTCTCTCCCTGAGCACCTTATTTCCACGGACTGATCACCCGATGTAATCCCGCACAGATAGGTAAATATCTCCTCCACTGCAAGGGTAATTGCCATGGACTTATCATTCTCAAGCCCCATGGCAACTGCCCCTTTTTCGGCAAAGGAGGTTGCAAGCGGGAGAAAAGATAACTGGACAGGAACGTTTAATGATATCTCTTTTCGTGATCTGGCGCTGAAATTATGTTCCATATAAAGAGCCCTCAACGGATTTTGGTTTGAGAATTTCCGGTTTTGTGTTGCGTAAGGGAATATAACCCGGTGTTTTTTTATATTGACGACCTTAAAAAGTCGGATTCTAGCTTTTTCTGTCATTCCCGCGAAGGCGGGAATCCAGTTTTTTCAAATACTTATAGATTCCCGCCTTCGCGGGAATGACGGTTTTGAGACTTTTTACGAGTTCAACAAGAATAATCCACTATATATTAAGCCGTGATTTTTTGTCAAAATGAAAGAAAGGTGAACCTGATTTATTCAAACTCTTCTAACTTTTTTATTGAACGCCCTGCCGGAAAAACATAAAATACCTGTATTTTTTTAACAGGAGGCAAGGCATGAATGTATTGATAGTCTATTACTCTATGTATGGGCACGTTCACCAAATGGCAGAGGCTGTCACCGAAGGAGTAAGGGAGGTAAAAGGCGTCGATGTGAAGATGAGACGAGTTCCGGAGACTCTCACACATGATATCCTTATCAAGATGGGAGCAGAACAGGCGCAGAAGGAGATGTCACATATTCCTGTCTGCACCCTGGATGAACTCACTGCAGCCGACGCGATAATTTTCGGAACCCCCACACGTTTTGGGAATATGTGCGGACAGATGAGACAGTTTCTTGACTCTACCGGGCAGATCTGGGCCAAAGGAGCCCTTGTCGGCAAGGTCGGAAGCGTCTTCACCAGCACAGCGACACAGCATGGAGGACAGGAATCTACCATACTCAGTTTTCATATCACCCTGCTTCATCACGGATTTATAATTGTGGGACTCCCCTACACCTTTACGGGACAGACGCGAACCGATGAGATAACCGGCGGATCGCCTTACGGGGCATCAACCATCGCGGGCAGCCAGGGAGAAAGAATGCCCACTGATAATGAACTGGACGCCGCGCGGTTTCAGGGGAGACATGTCGCGGCCATTGCATTAAAACTGGCAGGATAATAATCACAAATCGCTAAACACTTCCAGTTCCCCTTCACGTGAAACGGATGCTTTACCGATCTCTTCAAAAATCTCTTTGCCAAGCGATTTATCAAATTTAACATGTATGGAATAATCATAAAAATGATGCATGGCCGCTACAACAGTCCCATTTTGATCGACATTTAGAGATGCATCACCGGAACTGATATTGAACTTCAAATTTATCCTCTGTGCTTCAAATATCTTCAGAACATTTTCTTTCGGGATCTTCAGATAAAAGGATGCCCCTTCCGGGCAGATATCCGCGAGTGTCCCTGTAACAGGTTTCCCCGCAGGAGAACCGGATTGGTCAAGAGACTGTATTGATACCTTTACCGAAATCTCAATACGCTCTTCAGACCTTCGATCCATACTTTGCTCACACAGAAATTCCCAGGTCTTCTTCTGTTTCAGGGTGTAATCAAGGAGTTTTGATCCAATGCCCAAACCGGCCTTTTCCCATTTCGCAAGAATATCTTTTTCAAGAAAATTCAGATCAACATCCGAAGACGCTGTAACAGTAGAGGTGCAGACAGTCAGATTGAAAAATGCCTCGTCTCCAACAATGTCACCGGGATTAAGCTCTTTTATAGTCTTCTTTTGATCTCCCTGACTGAATAGCATCTTTAATTTTCCCTTATTGATAAAGTAAAGCCTGGAGTCCCGGTCGCCCTGTTTAAAAACAACTTCTCCCGCTTTAAACCGCGCTGGTTTCATGGCAAAATAAAGCGTGGAAGTCTCCTCCTGTGTAAAGTTTTGATAAAGGTTCGCCCATCTGTCCAGATGCCCCTGATCTATTGCCCCGCTTTTTGCTTCATCAATTATCTCACCCGACTTGACAATCTCGGTTAATGCCATGGGACTTACTTCCATCAGTCTTTCTCTCAGTGATTCGGCCTTTTCAAAGTCCTTTTCTTCAGCGTATTTGACGATCATATCAAAAAGGAGTTTCACTGCCGACGTTGTATCATTTTTCTCCAGATGCTGATCCAGCACCCTCATTTGAGATGAATATTCATCATCGCCCGGTTCTTCTTCTAAAGAGCCTGCCTCATCCTTTTCAGCATGTCCTTCGACAGCCACCGGAGATTCCTGCTTCGGGATGCCGGAATATGCGCCAAGCATCTTTAGAAGTTCAGCCGCATGATCCCTGCCCCCTGTTTCGCCGGCCTGAGCTCCTTCTTTTAGCATCTCCAAAATCCTTTCTGTTGCCACGCCTTCAAGCACAATCCCCGACTGGCCCTGAATGGGCTCGATCTTTTTAAGTTCACCGGTTCGAATCATATAAAATGGCGAGATAATCTCTCCTGCCTCTTCAAATCGCTGCCTGGATATCAGATATTTTGACAGCGCCCTCAATTGATCACAGACATACCTGTAAGCCGGGGGCGCTGTTGTCTCAAATTCGATCCATTTGACAAGTTTCTGCGAGATATCATTCATTTCATCAAAACGCTTGTCTGAAATAAGTTTAAAACCGATCCTTGTTAATGTCGCCGCTGTTTCAGCCCGGACCCTTTCATCTTGGTTCAGCAGGCCTTCTCCCAGCCTGTTGATAATGGTCTTTACAACCTTGTCCTTCCCCTGAGTCATAAGGTCCAGTACAGTTGGAGCAAGTGCCTGCATAACCTGTCTGTCAACAAGGGCCTTGTTATCCCCCTTTATTATGCTGTTTATACCATCCTTAATATGGTTAAGCTGCTTTTCACGCTGTTCCTTGTTGCGTCTTTCGATACCTCCCTTTGCCAGATATTCCATGTCATCATTCCTGCGACGGTCTTCGCCGGAACGGCGTTCGTCAGACACAGAACCTTTCACTTTGCCGGCGTTTTTCTCCATGTCATTTATCTCTCCGGCTGAGACAATACGCTGATCTTTATCCATCGCGACATAGAGTTTCTTATCCAGCAGGATATTTTTTACAGACTTTGCGGACAGCACTTTGTCAAGACCGCCCTGTTTTCGAATATCATCTGATTTTTTACTTAAAACCTCAAGAAAGCCTATAATTTCAGGTTTTTCGAGACCCTTTTCAAAGGCTATGCTTTTGATGCCAAAGTTGAGCATCAACTGAATGATGGCGGCAACCTGGGGTTTTTTCTGCTCTTTTTCATCGAGCGCCTGGCCTGATATAATAAGACTTCTCCCTGATTCGGCAAACACGATTGAATCATGACCTTCAAAAAGCTGCTCAAAGATGGAATAGACCGAATCAATGGAATTGACAATCATGGCGCTTGAGGGCGGATAGAGACGTATATTGGTAAGGGCGGCGTTTAAAATTACGATAGCCTCGATTGTTTTCTCAATCATATTCACATTATTCATGGCTTGACCTCATTAATAAAAGGGGCTGACTGTTTTTTTCTTTCTATAATCGTGATAATTATTTTTTGAAAACGTGAATAAAAATACTATGAATGGCTTAATAAATCAATAACTTTTTAAAATTAGGCTAATTCTGTATGCTATGCATTATTCGTCTAAAATATCCTTGACACACAAAGGCAAAATCCCTATCCTTTGTTGCATAAAGACACCTCATCATTAAGACATTCCATATATAAACAGGGGACAGGACTCCGAAATTGATTGACGCAAACCATAACGTTACAGTTTTAAAAAAAGCCAGGGAAGAAGTAAAAATTGCCAGGGAGGCCCTTCGCCTGAAAAGTGAGGAGCTGGAACGTTATTTCACATCCAGCCTTGACCTGCTCTGTATTGCCGATACTGATGGTCATTTTCTTCGTGTTAATGCCGAATGGGAAAAGATACTGGGTTACAGCGCTGATGATCTCAACGGCCGTCTGTTTCTGGATTTTGTTCATCCCGATGATATGGAAGCCACCCTTGCCGCCATATCCAACCTCAGGGATCAGAAAGAGGTTTTAAGTTTTGAAAATCGCTACATCTGTAATGACGGTTCATACCGCTGGATCGAATGGCGTTCACGCCCGCAGGGTAATATTATTTATGCTGTGGCACGGGATGTGACTGAACGCAGGCTGCTCGAAGAGAGGCTGCGTGAAAATGAACAGCGCCTTAAAATCCTGCTTAACAATATTCCAGACAGCTTCCTCTATCAGGTGATTATCGAGAATGATGGAACATCTCGATTTGGCTATATCAGTGACGGTATCAGGCATCTTCACGGCTTAACGTCAGAAGCTGTTATAAGCGATCCCTCACTCTTATACAGTCAGATGTCTCATGAGGACAGAAATAGAGTAATGGAAGCCGAAGCCCATTCAGTCAGGGATATGACCGAATTAAATATAGATATAGCTTATCATGCGACAAATGGCGAACTAAGATGGTCACATCTGCGTTCAATACCCCGAAGGCTTTCGGGTGGAGTTATTATATATGATGGAATCGAGACCGACATAACAGAGAGGAAAAAGTCGGAAAATCTGCTGGCAAGTGAAAGACACCGACTTGCCAATATAATCGAGGGCACCAACACAGGCACATGGGAATGGAACATACAGACAGGCAAAACCGTGTTCAATGAAAGGTGGGCCGAAATTATCGGATACACCCTTGAGGAGATCAGCCCAATATCAATAGCCACATGGGAAAAATTTTCACATCCGGATGACCTTAAGCTTTCGGGCAATCTGCTTGAAAAGCATTTTAAAAAAGAACTGCCATATTATGAAATTGAAACACGTATGCTCCATAAAAGCGGCAACTGGATATGGGTGCTTGACAGGGGAAAGGTAACCTCATGGACAAGTGATGGCAAGCCCTTACTCATGTTCGGGACTCATCAGGACATCACCGAACGAAAACAGGCAGAGGAAAAGATAAAACACCTGGCGGATCACGATTCCCTTACCGACCTGCCGACAATGAGGCTGGCGCAGGACAGGCTGTCCATGGCATTGAGTATGGCGCATCGCAACAGAGAAATGGCAGCGGTAATGTTCGTTGACCTGGATGGTTTCAAGGCGGTCAATGACTCTCTGGGGCACAATGCCGGTGATTATCTGCTTGCCCAGACAGCCAACCGAATGCTTCGCTGCGTTCGGGAAACAGATACTGTCGCTCGTGTTGGAGGAGATGAATTTCTGATCATTATTACAGGGCTTAAAATAAAGGAAAAGGCATTGCTGTATATGGAGAAAATTGCTGAAAAGATTATACATTCTGTATCCCGGCCTGTCACGATTGACGGGAAACAGGCAACAGTGAGCGCGAGTATCGGAATTGCCATGTATCCTGATCATGGCGCAGACAATGAAGATCTGATAAAAAAAGCGGATAAGGCAATGTACAGGGTTAAAAACACCGGTAAAAACAGCTTCTGCTTTGCGGAAAAACAGGATTGATTTAACTCAAAAAAAAAGGCCGCGCGATATTTGTTGCACTCGTAAAAAGTCAGATTTTATTTTTTTTGTCATTCCCGCGACGGCGGGAATCCAGTAATACCAAGCGCATGGACTCCCGCTTTCGCGGGAATGACGGCTTAGTGACTTTTTACGAGTGCAACAAAATTTAACCGCACGGCCTTTTTATTTAATAATGCCGTTTAACTTACTTTACCTTCTTGAGAATGATCGGAGGCATTTCGCCCATTCCGCCGCCGCCCCCGCCGCCGCCGGGACCGCCGCCCATATCAGGCATTTCCATCTTCAGTTCTATTGTATCGCCCTTTACCGTGCCCGTAAACTTCATAGGCCCGCCCATACCAAAATCCAGGGCATATGAAAACTCATTGCCTTCGATTTTGCCGTCCTGAATGGCTAAATCGTTTCCATCCATGCCCTTTGTGGACCCTGTCAGGGTTTTTCCATCGGCCTTGAATGTGTAAGCGATTTTCATTGGTTCGCCGCCGCCCATTCCCGCGACTTCTCCGGCCCAGTTGCCGTCAATATCAGCCGCAAAGGCTGTACCGGCGAAAAACATCAATAATGCTGTAAGTGTGAATAGTTTCCTCATTTACGTCCCTCCTTAAAGTGTAGATGGTTGAATAGAAATGTGAACAACAGATCTTTTTGA
>CAZJOB010000215.1:0-2527 GCA_964547435.1 uncultured Desulfatiglans sp.
CCTTGTACCGATATTATCCATGACTTCGCCTTGCTACCTGTGCGAAACGTTTTTGGATAAGAGTGAATAGGTATTATGATGAATTTCTTAAAAACCTGGGCCTCGCCCATTGCAATTATTGTCGGGATACTGTTTTACAGAATCCTTGACCCCCTCTCCTTTCTTATACCCGCGCTGCTGTTCGGGATGATATTTACCACCTATTGCAGCCTCAATATGCGTGATGTAAGATTTCACAGAATGCATGTTGTGCTGCTGACAGCGCAGCTCGCTACAGGCATTCCGGCCTTTTTTATCATCAGGCATTTCAGTCCGGTCACGGCCGAGGCGGTTCTGATCTGTGTTATGGCGCCCACCGCTATTTCGGCAACAGTTGTAGGCGCCATGATAGGGGCGGACATAGCCTCGTTGACGATGTACACCCTGCTGGGAAACCTTATCACCGCGGTTCTTCTGCCCTTTCTTCTGCCGCTTCTGGGCATTGCGAGTGATATACCCTTTTTCCAGTCATTCTGGTTTATACTCAGGCAGCTTTTTTCAATGCTGATTGTCCCCCTGATTGTTGCGCTGTTTATTGCCCGGTTTTTACCCGGCCTGCATTCCGCCATAAGGAGGCGTCAGAGCATATCATTTTATCTGTGGATTATCTCTTTTGCCGTCGTAATAGCGCGTTCAACAAAGTTTTTTCTTTCATACAGCAGCGGAAATATTCCCGCTGTTGTTTCTGTTATCACGGGATCTCTGGTATTCTTTATGTTTCAATTCTGGCTCGGCCGCAGAATAGGCGCCCTGTATGGCGACAGCCTTACCGCGGGCCAGGCCATGGGACACAAAAATAATGTGCTGGCAATCTGGATAGCCCAATCCCACATGCAGCCTCTTGCATCCATAGCCCCAACCGCGTATATTGTCTGGCAGGCTGTATTCAACGGGTTTCAGTTATGGTATTATCAGCGCAGGCGATCACAGAACCTGAAAGACGATTAGTGACATGTTCAACTGGCTTTACATAACAATTTTTGCGCTCTCTTTTCTGGGCATTACAATTCTGTCGCTTCACCGGTTCAGACTTGTCAAAACCGGCGATGATTTTTATGTGGCAAACCGCTCTTTAAAGGCGCCCGGGGTTTCATGGATTATCATCGGCACACTGGTTGGCGGGGCATCCACTATCGGCACAGTTCAGATGGCCTATGAAAACGGCCTGTCCGCATGGATCTTCACACTGGGGAGCGGCATAGCCTGTTTTCTGCTCGGCCTGCTTTTCTCCAGGGCGCTGCGTGAACAGGGCACGGTTACTGTTTCCGAATTCCTGGGGCTTAAGTTCGGAAAACCATTTCAGATATACAGCAGCGTATTTACATCCGTGGGAATGTTTGTTCATGTGGTGGGACAGTTTCTGGCAGCCATAGCCATCCTTCAATCCATTTTTAATTTTTCCATCCGGTCGTCCATCCTTATATGTATTATTCTCATGGTCATTTTCGTGACCCTTGGCGGTGTGACCGGGGCCGGTCTGATCGGCAAGTTCAAATTTTTCATGCTTTACGGAATGCTGCTGCTTTCTGCCGGTTACGCGATTAAACTGGGAAACGGCCCCAAAGCGCTGCTGGATTCGTTTCACGGTGAAGAAGGTCTGTTCAACCTCTTTTCCTATGGAACAGATAGAGGAATAATTGATCTGGTTTCCACGATCGTGGGCGTAATATCCACACAGATCTACCTGCAGGCAATTTTCAGCGCCAGGGATGTGCGGGCCGCGCGAAACGGCGCATACCTCAGCGCGGCAGTCATACCGCCTTTAGGCATTATGGGCGTTGTGATCGGGTTATATCTGAGGGCCTTTCACCCTGAACTGGCCGGAAACAGCGCGCAGGCCCTTCCTTTTTTTCTAAACACATATTTCCCTGCCGCGCTGGCAGCCTTCTTTTCAGCCGGGCTGCTGCTTGTGGTGCTGGGAACAGGGGCAGGACTTATCCTGGGTGTAACCACCAACCTGGATGTGGATTTTTTCACAACGACTATGGGTAAGATCAACCCAAGGGATCATCTCATTAGGCTCAGGCTTTTGAGCCTGGTTGTACTGGGCCTTTCTGTGATTCTTGTGCTCACGGGCCTGGATTCCGCTATTCTGCAATGGAGCTATCTTTCAATGGGATTGCGGGGATCGGCCGTCTTCTTAGGTCTGTGCGTTGTCGTTTTTCTGCGTTCATGGACCTCATCCACACTGACGCGAACCCTGTTGTACCTTTTGCCTCCGGTTTACATTGTTCTGGCCCTGCTGCTGCATTAGCAGCAAGATAATTTTTCCGACAATCTTCTGTTTACAAATCTACATCAACGGGTCCATGAAATAATGCCTTGTCAGCAAGTTATAGATTTGCGATTCCTGCCCCATGCACTCCGCTACTCGCCAGCCCGGTAGTAGCCTCTGCGGCCACCATTTTATCCCACCATTTTATCCCGCCATGTGACCTTTGCATAACCTGACAAAAAGTGTCATATCGTCATACCGGCGAAAGCCGGT
>CAZJOB010000215.1:2537-6265 GCA_964547435.1 uncultured Desulfatiglans sp.
ACCACCATTTTATTCCGCCATTTTATCCCGCCATTTTATCCCGCCATTTTATCCCGCCATAGCTTTATGCGACGGCGGAAGCCCTGGCGAAGGTAGGCCTGTCCCGACGCCTTGTTCGGGGCCTGTCCCGGTTTACAATGTGTTTTTCAACACCCCCATAATCCGCAATTATCCGGAATAACCTCTAACTTACCTTTCGAGAAGCCACCAAAATATAACAGTAAAATCAGACAAAAAAAGCCCCACATTCTCAAATGCACACGTTCATGTGCAACCCGCACATAAAACTATGCATAATTCAATAAAAATTTCTCTCAAATCAAAATCCGGAATAAAGATGCCTTTTCAGGCCATTCAAAAACAACCAAACATTTCAACATGTTAAAAGAAAATAAACATATTTTTAACCCAAAAAACACCTCTGGTATCGATATTGCTAATATAACGAATTCATAAAACAAAAGGGTTCGTTCGTTTCAGAGAAGTTGAGAGACATTAAAACCTCAAAGAACACCCAATAAACATGGATATAAAAAAATGTATAAAATAAATTGCGCAATAAATAAAAACACCGAAAAAAAGCCTTTTCAGGGTCTTGATGAAGACCGTGAGTGGTTTGCTATTCAGGTCCTTACCCTGAAAGAACATGTAGCGAAAGTCAATTTTGAAAACCAGGGATTTGAGGTATTTCTTCCACAGGTTCGGGCAATACGGCGACACGCGAGGCGTGTTGAAAGTGTAAAAAAGGCATTTTTCCCAGGGTATCTGTTTCTTCATCTTGCCCCGTATGAACGCCAGTGGCATACAGTTTCCAGTACAAGGGGTGTGATCAGACCGGTCCGGTTTGGCGAGTATTATCCGCCTGTACCTGATTGGGTAATAGAAGAGCTTCATTCAATTGAAGACATAAATGGTTTGATCATACTTGATGAAATATACAGCGAAAAATTCAAGCAGGGAGATAAAGTAAAAGTGTCCATGATTACATCACTGGAACAGACAGGTGTTTTCAAAGGATTGCACGGTAATGACAGGGCATTGATCCTTCTTGATATTCTGCAGAGAGAGGTAGCGACAATAGTGCCTTTAGCAAAATTATCTCCATTGGACTATTGCTGATAGCTGAATGTTACAAGAAAATTAAATGTGAAGATAAAGTTTTTCTGGAAGACCTTTTCACCCAAATGGCGGTAGCATGTCCAAAATCGAATGCCTATGGCAGTCTCCTCCATCGGCATTGAATATCTCAACCAATGAAGTACATGTGTGGCGCATTCCGCTGGACCGGCCAATGGATCAAATCCAAAGGATGACGAAGATACTTGCTCCTGATGAGAGATTAAGGTCCAACAGTTTTAGATTTGAAAGTCACAGGCGACGTTATATAGCAAGCCATGGTGCATTAAGGGAAATATTCGGCAAGTATATATGCATAGAACCGGGGCAACTGGAATTCGATCACCGCCCCCTGGGCAAACCCTTTCTGGCTTCAAATGAAAACACAAATCAACTCTGCTTCAATCTGTCACTCTCAAATGAAATTGCCCTTTGCGCTGTAACACTCAACCGCTCAATCGGCATTGATGTTGAATATAAACGCAAGAATATTGATGTGGAATCATTGGCAAGACGTTTCTTTTCTATTAGGGAATGCGAATTAATTAGTTCCTCGTCTCCGGAAGAAAGAAAAAATGTATTTTTTGATCTCTGGACACTTAAAGAAGCATATCTAAAGGCTACTGGCCAAGGGATAAGCGCGTTGAAACAAGTTGAGATTTCCATGTCTTCAAGTGAGTCGCCAACACTGTTTGTTAATGATGAAAACATACAGGTAAAAAACCGATGGACAATGCTCCAGATGATACCTTCGACGGGATATATCGCGAGCATGGTTATAGAAGGAAGCGGAGGTCATATTTATAATTTTTATAATTTTTAATGCAAATGAATATTTGTATCAATGATTCATTTGAAAAAACCGGGTTTTTCAACCAAATATCCTGAAAATCGTATAATCCAGCATCAGCAATCTGACATCAAGTAACTAGTATCCAGAACCAGATGATCCGAGGTTAGAGAGGCATATAAAATTGATAAAAAGGTTATCAGGGAAAAGTTTATTTTGGCCGGTGCTTTTCATAATTGGTGTCTTTATGCTTGAGAGCTGCACTTACTTGAAAAAGGTAAAAGAGTGGAATGAGACTCCGCCCATATTGGATGTTCCGGAAGAATCTGTAAGTGAAATAGAAGTATTGGATCTGAAGGATGCCCAGAAAAAGAAGAGTACAGAAAACGAACCGGTTGAGACATTACTTCAGGATATTACCCTTTCGCTTGAGGAGTGCCGCGCGTACACACTTGAAAACAATCTGGACCTTCATGTACAGCTTATTAATCCATCAATTGCCAAAGAGGCGGTAAATCAGGAGGAGGCAAAGTTTGAGGCAATATTCAGCGGGGCATGGAGTTTTTCACAGACCGACTCACCCCAGGCAACATTGCTTGATGGCTCACGTGTGCACAGCAGCTCCGGAAATTTTGGAGTCCAGATGCCGCTCAGGACAGGGGGCACTCTCACATTCAGCATGGCTGATTCGCGCAGAACAGAATCATCCATGTGGACCTTATTGAATCCATCTTACTATGAGGGTTTTAGTGCATCCATAAGTCAGCCCCTGTTAAGAAATGCGGGAAAAAAGGCAAGCACATATCGCATACGCATGTCTCAATATAACAGCAGAATAACAGATGCGCGAACAAAACTTCAGGCCATACGCATTATAGCAAACGTTGATATTACCTACTGGCAGCTTTACGCTGTAAGAAAATTACTAGAAGTGCGAAAACAGCAATATGATTTGGCAAAGGCATTATTTGACCAGACCGAACGTTTTGTCGAAATAGGCCTTAAACCCAAAGTGGAACTCATAAGGACAAAGGCCAGTATGGCGGAAAAGCTTGAAGCAATAATCAAGGCTGAAAATGATGTAAGAAATGCGGAACGGTCACTCAAAAGGATGCTGAACAAAAAGGGGCTCGGCATGAGAACAAAGACAATCATTATACCTTCAACACAGCCGGCCCCAATACATTATGAATTTGACAATGATCTGATGGTAAAAAATGCCATTGAAAACCGCATGGAATTACTTGAACTGGAGCTGCAGTTGGCCCAGGACATTACTAACATCGAGTATTCAAAAAATCAGATGCTCCCCCTTGTGACCATGGAATATAAATATAATATTCATGGTCTTGGTGAACGAAGACGCAGCGCCTATAGCATGATGACTGATAATGAATATAATGACCACACTTTTAATCTACAGTTCTCCATACCGCTGGGCGGAAATGAGGCAGCAAAGAGCAGTTACAGAAGGGCAGTTTATGAGCGGGCCCAGAGACTCGCGACAAAAGAAAGCAAAGAAGCAGAGATTGAAAATGAGGTTATGAACCAGATTGATAAGCTGGAAGCCAACTGGCAGAGAATACAGGCAAGCGGGCAGACAACAATCCTTACAGATCAGCAGTACAGGGCTGAAAAAAAGCAGTATGAACTGGGATTTGCCTCATCAACAGATGTCCTTGATGCACAGACCAAACTTGCCGAGGCCCAGATTATGGAGATAGTAGCTTTAGCAGAATATCAGATAGCGCTTGTTGATCTTGCCTATGCAACTGGCACATTGCTGGGGGCAGCAAAGGTGGAACTGGAGCCGATAGTGCCT
>CAZJOB010000216.1:0-6236 GCA_964547435.1 uncultured Desulfatiglans sp.
AACAGCACTTTTAAATACATACTTATCAAAATCAAAATTCTTTGACATAAGAACCTCTCCAATTCATGTATGTCAGGATAAAAGGCCCGGGATCAAAGGCCCGGGCCTTTTATCGGCCTATTGTTTTTGTGCAGGTGCAGGGGGAGGTGCAAACCAGTCGAATTTACTGCCCTTATATTCGGGAGTGTCAGTCATGGTGAAAAGGGCGTTATTTTCATTTGCATCGAATACCATGAATTGAGGGACCGCAGCAGTATAGGGGGTCCAGGCTCCACCGTCCCTGCCGTTGGGATCGCCAGACTTCGCGAAATTGGTCCAGCAGTCTACAATTTTATTGCTCAACGCTTCATCGCCTTTCGTGAAAGGACGCCAACTGTGCTTGAAGGAGTGGAAAACATACCACAAATCCGCTGAGTGGAAGGCCCCGTTTTCATCACCCGGCAATTGACGCGCGAACAGATAGGAATACGCCGGTTTACTGCTTTTTTCCGCACGAAGGGCACAGAAGTTCCGGATGGCATCGGTCATATCAGCAAGGTCGTTCGAGGTAAAACCGAACATATAGGGGATATCGGGAATTTCATTTGCAAGTGCCGCATCGTTGAAGCTTTTGGTCAGGAAATAATTTTCAACCACAGGACCATAGAATAACCGTGTGCCTGCAGCCTCTCCATATTCTTTGGCCATTTTCGTCAGTTCATCAAATGAAAGCGCCCGCATCTCTTTCAGTGTGGTCTTGTTAAAATGGGCCATCATTGCCTTGTTGGCCTTTTGTACCTCATCAAAAGACATCATTGGCATTCCCATTCTTCCCAACCCGCCGCCGCTCATACTGATGGCCTTGCTGATCAGGTCTTTTGCCTTAGGGGAGGCACATAGGGTTTGAACGCTGCCTGCACCCGCACTCTGACCGAAAACAGTGATATTATCAGGGTCACCGCCGAACTGTTCTATATTGTTATGTATCCATTTAAGCGCAGCAGCCTGGTCCATGACTCCGTAATTGCCGGAAACACCGTGAGGGCTTTCAGCCGACAGAAGCGGGTGCGAGAAAAAACCGATAACACCGAGACGATAGGTAACCGAAACCAGGATGACACCCCGTGAAGCCCAATCTTCACCGCCATCCATTTCCGGCTCAAAGGCAAATCCCTCACGATAGCCGCCTCCGTGTATCCACATGGCAACAGGCGGTTTCTTATTCGTTTTCCCCGCTGCCGGGGTCCAGATATTCAGGTAGAGGCAGTCCTCGCTGAAGGGTACTGAACCGCTTGCCTGCCATTCCTTGCCGTAAAAACTTTCCGGGTCCCAGGTGACCTGTGAGGCTGCATCACCATATTTGTCTGCAACCTTTACACCTTCCCATGGGACAACAGGATGCGGTTCTTTCCATCGCAGTTCGCCCACAGGAGGCGCCGCAAAAGGAATTCCCTTATAGGCAATAACACCCTTTGTGGGGGTTTGCACACCAACGACCTGACCGCCTTCAATATTCAATACGGGATTGGATTTACTGCATGAGACAAATACCAGAAATCCGCATGCCAGCACTAAGAAAAATATTTTTTTCATCATAATCTACTCCCCTTTGCCCTGCATCACCCCTGTCTGATCTTTCACACCGCTCTGCGGATAATTAATAACCGTTTTCCAGGCCAGTTCCTGCAGGGTGCGATTGAACTTTTCTTCCCGATATTCCGGGTTGCCGGAATTTTTCAGTATGCCGGGAACCGGCAGGCCAACCGGGCTTACGCCGTACATGACTGCAAAGTGCAGATAAGCATTGAGGGCAATTACCGGATCGGTCGGATGTCCGATAAAATCTCTGAATACTTCTCCCTGGTCGGTCATGCCGGGCATCTCTTTATTGTAAATCATTACCCTTAAAGCATTGTGGGCCTGGTCAGTGGGAATAAGATAGACAACTGTTCTACCCGCTTCCCGGTTCAGCTTCATGGCCAGTTCTTCCGCTGATCTGTTGTTCTTGATATTGATTTTGGCAATTTCCTCAGGGGTTTTGTTGTAACCCGTGTTGCCTCCAAACATGCCTCCGCCAAAACCTCCGGGGCCGCCGGCTCCTTTAGGCGCAGGTTTACCTGCCGGAGGTCCGCCTGGAGGAGTTCCTGAAGCACCGTCGCCTCCTGGCCTGCGGCCGAACATGCCGCCCATCATGCTTTCCATATCATTGTTATCAACCAGACCCATTCCGGGCCAGGATATCTGGATATAGAACTTTGCATTCGGGTTGTGCTCAAGACCCAGTTTTACAAAGTTGTCAATGCCCGGGTCCGGTATTCCGATAGGAGACATGACAAAAGCGTCTGCATTGCCTTCCTCAAGTATCTTTTTAGCCTGATTCTGATCGTCCGGCAAATCCCAGTGCTGTGATGTGCGTGACACGCCAAGGCTCTGTATGCCCAGAACTTTGTGGCCTTTGATGCCATAGGATTCAGCAATCTCAGTCAGCACGGGGGGCATATCCCACATAAGACTGTGGGAGGCGTAAAAGACGCTCTTTCCTTCGAGAGCGCTTCCTGTTTGAGCCAAACAGGAAACGCAAAGTAAAATTATTGCTGATAGTGTAAATAATAATGTCTTTTTCATGTGGAATCTCTTTCTTTAAAAAAGGCTTACCGGATCACTTTAAGGAAGCTTCTTTTTTTCATATGTCCACCCTTCACGGCTGCATAGACCGCAGTCCGAACCTGTGAACATCTTTCCGTCTTCTTTGTTTCCTTTCAACTGCCATCTCAGCCATGCTCCTGCAACCACTCCAAACTCTCC
Source organism: uncultured Desulfatiglans sp. (assembly GCA_964547435.1). GTDB lineage: Bacteria > Desulfobacterota > DSM-4660 > Desulfatiglandales > HGW-15 > CAZJOB01. The sequence goes on from CAZJOB010000216.1 coordinate 2,785, forward strand.
GCCATTCGGCTGACTGTAGGTGCCGCCATGTCCCACTTTTTCGAGATTGGCTATGGCGACAGGAACATTGTCGATCTTCGCGAAATCATCTATGGCTTGCGGGTAGGCGATATCAGTCTCCCCACCGATGATATAAATAGTGGGTGAGTGCAGTTTTGCAAGAACCTCCTTACCGACCGCAGGCATTCCCATCAAGCCACCGCCGCCGGCTTTAGGCGCTCCCATTTTTGGCATTCCTTCTTTCGGCGCCGCCATTTTAGGCATTCCCTCTTTCGGAGGTCCCATTTTAGGCATTCCGCCGGGACCGAAAAGACCGCTGTTCATGACCATGACTGTCTTAACGCGGGGATCCGGGGCAACTTCCAGGGCCTGCAGTCCGCCGCAGCTCATGCCTGCTACAGCAAACTTCGACGGATCCAGTTTCCCGAAGAAATTACTGCCGGAGCGCTTGTTCTCAGCCGTTGCCCAATCGATGGCTTCCAGCATCTGGGCCGATTTCGTGCCACCCATACCCATCATACCGCCGCTGCCGGCATTGGTTTCCGCAACGTACGGGCCAAGGGCAAGAACCAGGAAACCATGGGATGCTACTTCAGCAAGGAAGTTGGCGTGCATTCGAGACGAGCTGGAGCATGCTCCATTGCCCCATGCCAGCACCGGCATAGGATTAGATTTACCGAAGGGACTCAAGTCTTTGGGGCGATAAATTGTATGATCAGGCAAACCGGAATCTCCTTCCACGATTGCCTCATAAGGTCCGGAACCCACCGATATAGGCCCCATTTCAGGCATTCCGCCGGGCGGCTGAGCAAACGCATTCGCTGCGATTAAACTAAATGCACATATTAATACACATATCAATCGACGCATATTTTTCCCTCCTGTTTATATGTTATTGTAAAGACAAGCTGCCTCCCTGATTTCAGGCCCTCGCTACTGATAATTGAAGCTTCAATTTAAACAAAAGCCAGCCTTTTACCACCTTTCAAGATGATAAAAATACTCTTTTTGCGGAGTTGTGAAGTGAAGTATAAGTAGCTAAGTTTGGTATGTCAATATACTTTATTCAGGCTTCTGTATATGGATATACTTTTTTGATTTTTCGAGGCCAACCGGGCTATCTTTACCCTGTTAATTCCGGATAGCGGACTCCGAAACAGCATTTAACAGGGCGGTGCATAGCTTAAGATAAGACCGAGGCCTTTCGTAAAGGCGAATCAGCCAGGGCTCTGTTTTAAACGCATTTTGCTGAAACATGAACACTGATGGCTTACCACCGCTGTCTACTAAACTTTATTTAAGCTTCAATATGGCTGCCCAGCCGCCGTTAGGTGCCATTTTGACAGTCAATGTGTCCTTTTTTGAGACAATTAGCTCTGTTTTTCTGTAATCACTTGCATAGCGATCCGCGTTTACACCATCTTCCATGATCTCGGCGTAATAATCGGATCCATCTAGAAAAGAAAGATCAACAGTAAATTCCCTCGGGTTTTCATTGGTCATGGCGCCAATGTACCATTTATCAGCTTTTTTTCTGGCAAGCACAATATACTCTCCCACGCTGGCTTCCAGGACAAGGGTATGATCCCAGGTGGTCGGTATCTTTGAGATGAACTCTGTGCATTCTTTTTCTTTTAAATAACCGGAAGGACTGTCTGCAATCATCTGTAGGGGGCTTTCAAAAATCACATACATTGCAATCTGGTGCATGCGGGTCCCCATGCTCATTGGACGTGTAAAAACACTGTTGAAATTGCCGGGCTGGGCATTGGTCATTGCACCGGGAGTGTAATCCATGGGACCTGCCACCATTCTGATAAAGGGCAGTGTGAGGTTGTGTGCGGATGTTATGTCTCTGCTCCACTTATTATGTTCCAGACCTTTCAGACCTTCACGTGTGATCACATTCGGGTATGCCCTGCGCAATCCGGAAGGTTTGTAAGCCCCGTGATAATCAACCAGCATTTTACGTTTTGCTGCTTCTTCTGCAACCTTCCAGTAAAAATTCACCATTTTCTGGTCATCACGCTGCATGAAATCGACTTTGATACCTGCCGCTCCCCATTTTTCAAACTGATCCAGGGCCAGGATAAGCTGATCATCCAGTGTCTTCCAGATGACCCATAGAATAACACCCACATTATTTTTTCTGCCGTAGTCGATCAGTTCCTTTATATCCATAGCCGGCGCCACATCGAAGAGATTTCCAAGACGGTACCAGCCTTCGTCAAGTATGATGTATTCGATGCCGAACCTGGAGGCAAAATCAATATAGTATTTATAGGTTTGAGTGTTTATACCGGATTTAAAATCAACACCATAGATATTATTTGCGTTCCACCAGTCCCATGCTACCTTTCCCGGCTTGATCCATGACGTGTCCTTTATTCTCAACTCGAGAGCAAGTTGATAAACAAGCTGATTCGTAATGAGATCACCATCCTTTTTAGCAATTGCCACTATCCTCCAGGGAAAAGCCCTGTCTCCCTTTGTCATGGCAATATATTCTGCGGATTTTGTCACAGGACAATCACGATCGGAATTTTCATTGAGTTTGCTTTCAAGCGGATAATGTGAAAAAACCCCGTAAAGATTATTGTTTCCACCGGTTTTCACCCACATGCCGGGGTAGTCTATTAATGCACTCTCAGCTATAAGCAATTTTACCCCGGATGACGAAACCAGAAGCGGTAAACTGGCCAGTCGTCCCGCAGCCATGGTGTCAAGGCTTTCCAGCAGATAGGATGGTTCATTATGAGAAAAGAAGCTTTTTTCTTCCGGAAAATATACACTGTTTTTTCCGACAAAATTAAATTCCGCTTTTTCGTACAGGACCTTTAAATCCTTTTTAAAAGAGGTTTTAAAACGATATGCTACTCCATTGTCATAAACCCTGAAGATCACCGAATAGTCACCTTCAAATTCAAGGGTCAGTTCGTCACACTTATCATCTATCACAGCGAACTTTTCAGGTACAACGCTTGAAATTCTTTGATTTATATGCTTAAGCCCTGCATCAGTGACAACAGGATCTTCACCGAGATTAATATCATCTCCCAGAGTCATGGAGATGGCAGAAAGCCCCAGTATTAACTTTCCTTCCAGGGAGACAGAATAGGTAATCCGGTCTTTAACATCCACACTCAGAACCAGGGATTTGTCCGGTGATTCAACAGTGTATGTTGCTTTTTGTTTAATGTTAGCTGCACCCGCAGTAGTACACAAAAGAAAGGCAACTGAACTGATCAGGCCTGTTATCAATTTAACTTTTACCATCTTCGCCTGCCTCCTTTGATTGCATTGTGGTTATTTTGTCTAATGCCAAGACGCGATCCCGTTTCTTTCCGCACTAAATCCAACTGATGAATGGAATTTGTACATACATTTGACTGTCCACTGAAATCAACAGCCTGTTTTCGTAAAATAATTGCAGTATCAAATGGTTAGGCCAT